>JAFDER010000272.1 GCA_019310245.1 Deltaproteobacteria bacterium | reverse complement strand
GATCCGTAGCCTGGGCAGTGGTCCGTGACGAGGAGGTCGTTGTCGATGGTCTTCGGGATGTGGACGGCCCTGAGGTCGTAGCCCTCGGATCCCGCGAAGTCGTTGATCACGTGCGCCGTCTCCGCGGAGTCGTTTCCACCGATGTAGAAGAAGTACCTGACGTTGCGCTTCTTGAAGTTCTCGAAGATGCGCTTGCACTCCTCCTCGGTCGGCTTCTTGCGGATCGACCCGAGTGCTGCGGCCGGAGTCTTCGCGATCTGCTCGAGCACGAAGCTGGGCTGCTTGAACAGAGGCACGTAGTCGTCCTCGAGCATGCCCTGGATGCCGTGCAGTGCGCCCCAGAACTCCTCGATCTCGGTGTGCTTGCGGGCCTCGGTGATGGCTCCCACGAAGCTGCGGTTGATGACAGCTGTGGGGCCGCCGGCCTGTCCGATGACGGCGTTGCCTTTCGGTCCTGGCATGGGAAGCTGGGGGCTACTTCTTGCGTCCGCCCACGGCCCTCTTGAGGGCCGAGGCCGGGCGGAAGGCGACGGTCTGGCTGGCGGGGATCTTGATGGGCTTGCCGGTCTGCGGGTTGACGCCCCTGCGTGCCTTGCGCTTGCGCTTCTCGAACGTTCCGAAGTCGGGGTACGCGAACCTGCCGTCCTTCGTGATTGAACGACGCACCTCGGTGAACAGCGTATCAACGACCGTCGCAACGGCCTTCTTCGTCACGTCCCCCTTGAGCGCTTTGTTCTTGGCTATTCTCTCTATGAGCTCCGCTTTGGTCATGCTAGCCCTCCTTTGACCTCTCGGTGATCATCTCTTTTCAAACGGCCCCCAACCTAGCACCTCGGCAGATCTTAGTAAATAATAAATCAAGCGCGCGCGGTTCGGCGGGTGTTCGTGCGATCACGTCCGCCTTGATGCGAGAGCCAATCGTGATACGATCAAGACATGAGAAGACAGCGCATGGCCATCACCGTCCTCGCGGCACTGATCGTTTACGGACCAGGGTGCAGCAAGGGCGAGTGCGACAGCGACGAGGACTGCGACGACGGGCTGTACTGCAACGGTCACGAGACGTGCCAGAACAGCGAGTGCATTAACGGGAGGATTCGCGACTGCGACGATGGCAATGACGCGACGCAGGACTTGTGCGACGAGTCAGTCCGCGGCTGCGTGCACGAGTGCCTCGACCTGGATGGCGACGGCCACCTCTCCTTTACCTGCGGAGGCGACGACTGTGACGACGCTGATGCGGACGTCTACCCCGGCGCGCCGGAGCGGTGCAACGGCCTCGACGACGATTGCGACACCGTCGTGGAGGAGGACCAGGACGGAGACGGGTACTACAACGACGGGGGCGTGTGCACGGATCTCGATCCGGCGGACGTGGATTGCGACGATAGCAACCGCGGCGTGCACCCCGGCGCGCCGGAGCCCTGCAACGACAGGGACGACAACTGCGTGCTCGGGACGGACGACGAGGCGGACACGGACGGCGACGGCCACGTGGAGATCGATTGCGCATCCTCACCGGGCGGCGACGACTGCGACGACGAGGACGGCGGCGTTCATCCGGGGGCGGACGAGGTGTGCAACGGCGTGGACGACGACTGCGACGGGGAGTGCGAGGGCGTCGACGACGGGTTCGAGTGCTGCATGGACGAGATCGTCGCCTGCGATACGGTCTGCGATTCGATCGGCTCGGGATCGTGCACGTCCGGCTGCCTGATCCCCACGGGCGAGGACTGCGTGCCGCCGGAGGAGATCTGCAACGGCGAGGACGACGACTGCGACGACGTGGTGGACAACGACCTGCCGTGCGTCGCGGGCGAGATCGCCGACTGCGAGACCACGTGCGGGACGATCGGCCGGGGCACGTGCACCGAGGAGTGCCGACCGGCGCCGGTGGATGCCTGCAATCCGCCGGACGAGGAGTGCAACGGCGAGGACGACGACTGCAACGAGCTCGTCGACGAGACCTTCCCGTGCGTGCCCGGATCCGTCGTGTCCTGCGAGACGATCTGCGGGACGTCGAGCACGGCCCTGTGCACGATCGATTGCCAGTTCCCCAGTGCCTCGACCTGCACCCCGGCCTCGGAGCTCGACTGCATGGACTTCGAGGACAACGACTGCGACGGGCTCGAGGATTGCCTGGACGAGGACTGCTGGCTCGATCCGTGGTGCGGCTAGCGCTGCTTGAGGCTGAGCAGCCACCGCTCGTGCAGGACCTCGGACTCGCGGTCGAGCTCCTGCTTCTCGCGGATCATGCGCTCGCGCAGGTCGTTCATGATCTTGTCGATCTCCTCGTGCGTCTTGCCCTCGACGGCGACGGGCTCGAGCACCTTGACGACCGCCCAGATCCGGTTGTGCAGCAGGATGCTGTTGGGAGGCATCGCGTTGAATGTGCCGGAGACGACGACGGGAAGGAGAGGCTTGCCGGCCGCACTGGCGATCAGGAAGGCCCCGGGCTTGAAGGGCTTGATGTTGCCGGTGCGCGAGCGGGTGCCCTCCAGGAAGATGAGGATGCTCATGCCGGCCTGGAGCGTGCGTACGGCGCGCGCCATGAAGCGCCTGCGGCTCGACTTGCTCCCGCGGCGGATCGACAGGTGGCCGAGCGCCCAGAGCTGCCACCCTAAGATGGGGACGAAGTAGAGCGCCTGCTTGGCCACCCAGCGGAACGGCACGTCCAGGAAGCCGAGAAGCACGATGTCCACGGAGCTGAGGTGGTTGGAGGCGACCACGTACGATTCGTCGGGATCGATGTTCTCGAGGCCGAGGATCTTGTGCCTCCACCAGGGCTGGATGCTGCCCAGGAGCCGACACCAGGACTGGTTGACGAGCAGGGTGGACTTCCTGTCGTGGTCGAGGAACGGACAGAGCCCGGAGCGTCACCCCTTTCTCGGGTGCACTCATTTCAGAATGGCAAGATTCTCTTCCACCCATTTGGTCTGGTCGGCGAGCTCTTCCTTCGAGAAGTCGGGGTGCTTGACCTTGCCGCTGTCGGCCACTTCATTGGCCTTGCCCCACCACTCCCTGGCCTTGTCGTTCGCGCCCAGGTAGATGAACACGACGCCCATGGTGTTCCAGTAGTGGTAGACCATCCAGTGCAGCCGCGACCTGTCGGCTGCGGCGAACGCGGCGGGAGGCTTCTTGGAGATGAACTTGTCCATGTCCGCGATGAGCGGCTCGCGCTCCTTCGTCAGCCCGTCCCAGGCGAGGTTGTCGACCTCCGCGTTGTAGAGGAACAGGCCCATCGTGTCGTTGACCATGTTGAACGCAGGGTAGCGCTGGGTGAGCTTCTTGCTGATCTGCGTGGGTGCCATGAACTTGTACCCCACCGGCTTCTGCTGCTCGGCGAGGTAGAAGAAATGGTGGTGCATCCACGGCAGCTGGGAGGCGCTCGCCCACCCGGCGGCCTCGCGGAAGAGCTCGACGCTCCTCTCGTTGAGCTTTGCGGCCTTCTTCGCGGCCTTGAGCGCATCCTCGGTGCTGCCCGCCTCGTGGTGCGCCCGTGCCAGGGTCGCGTACACCTCGTCGGTCTTCTTGCCCTTGTCCACGGCCTTCTCGAGGGCCTGGACAGTGCCGGGCCAGTCCTTGGCCTCGAAGCGCTTCATGCCCGCGCGGTAGAGGGAGTCCGAGAGGAGCGCCTCGTCCACGGGCGCCACGCCCTCGGGCGCGGGGTCGATGATGATCGCCGCCTCCATGGCCTCGACGACCTTGTTCCACTCGCCCGCCGTGTCCTGGTCCGACTTGGCCTTCTCGAGAGCCGAGGTGTACAGGGCCCGCGCCAGGCCGATGGTCCCCGCTCCGTCTCCCGGGCTCTTGTCGATGCGGGCCTGGTAGATCGCCGCCGCGCCCTCCGGGTCGCCCGTGGCGAGCAGCTCGTCGGCCTTCGCGAGATCGTTGCTGCATGCCTGTGCGGCCACGGCCAGGAAGCATGCCAGTGTCACGGTCTTCCAACTACTGTGCGCCATCGTTTCCTCCCGGGGCCGGCCGGTCCTAGAGCTCGAAGCCGAGCCGGACGCCCATGTCGATGTCGATGAGAGCCTTCGTGTCGTTCTGCCACGTCGTCGTGGGAACGAGAATGTGCAGGTGAATCGGCTGGATGACGGCGTAGAGCCCCGAGACGATGCCGATGCGCAGGGCCACGCCGGCGCCCACGTCGAAGAGCGGGACTCCTCCGTCCTGGATGGTTCCTCCCACCAGTTCGATCTCGGTGGTCGAGGAGAGAGGGTCGAGCGGGGTGAGCACGGCCACGCCGATCGGCACGCTCGCCTCGAGCGCGAGCCTCTCGTGAAGCCGCAGCTGGAACGCCGGCACGGCCAGGATGGCGGTCAGCAGGGACCCGTACGTGCGGTCCTCGCCCACGGCCGTCAGCCGGTACGGCCGGAACGAGCTGCGCAGGGCGATGGAGAAGCCCGTGTCCATGCCCCTCGCGAAGCGCCAGCCGATCCCCAGGGACGCCTCGCCTCCGGCCGCGAACTCCACGCCCTTGAACACGTGCAGGGAGGCGCCTCCGCCCGCCTCGAAGAACAGGCCGAGCCCCGGCCCCTTCGGCTTCTTCGACTTCGATTCTGCCTTCTTCGTGAGCTTGATCTCGAGTTCGAAGGGTTTTCCCATGCCGGCCTTGAGCTTGATCTTCTTGGGCTTGAAGCCCTCCTTCTCGATGATGTAGCTGTGGCTCCCCGCGTCGGCGGTGATCTCGAGGGGAGTGGAGCCGAGCTCTTGCCTGGTCGAGTCGGTCAGCAGCTCGTGGACCACGGCCCCGGTGGGAATCGTCTCGAGATTCACGGGCGACGGCGTGGCCTCGAGCTCCTCGATGATCGCCTCCACGTCCGCCGCGTCCTCGATGTCGGGCGCCTCGATGTACTGCTCGTAGAACTCCACGGCTTCATCGAGATCGTCGAGGTCCTGGTAGCACTTGCCGATGTTGTAGAGCACCACCGGCGGGGCCCCGAGCCCGTGGGCCTTCTCGAAGAGCACGATGGCGGCCTCGTACTTGCCCTCCTTGGCCAGGTCAACGGCTTCCTGATAGAGCGCGAGCGCAATCTCCGCATCGTCCGCCACGGCCCGGGGCGCGGCAGACAGGACGAGGGCCGCAAGGCACGCGGCGAGGCCGGGGAAGTTTGTTCGACGCGGCATCATTCGCCCAGGTGGTCCTTGAGGAACGCTTCCAGCCTCTCCGCGTCTTCGTCGCGGATGTCCACGATGCGGATGCCCATTCCCGTCTGGTCCTTGCCTGCGCCCACGACCTCTCCCTCGAGGTCGATGACATCGTCCATGTCCGGCAGAGAGAAGCTGAGCCGGACCCTCGTACCGGGCTCGTGGGGGATCGTGCCCTCCAGGAACAGCCCGGAGCGCGAGATGTTCGCCGTGCGCTGGTAGTAGACGGTCTCGCCCACGCGCTCCTCGACCCAGATGCGCAGCTTGACCCTCTCTTCGTTTCGCCTCTCCCACATGGGGCTCAGATCATGCCCAAGCCCGCCCCGACCGTCAACCCGGCCTCAGAGCTTGGTCCAGGGATCTCCTGATTTCTTCTTTGCCTTGGGGGGCTTCTTCACGGGAGGTTTCTTGACCGGAGGCTTCTTCGCGGGCGGGGTCAAGGTCTTCGGCTTCTTCACGGGAGGCTCCGCCGGCTTCGCTCCGGGCTCGACCACCGGCTCCGGAGGCGCTGGCTCCGGCGTTGGCTCGGGTGCGGGGTCGGCCGCGGCATCGGGCGGCGTCTGCGTCGGCCGGGCCTCTGGCTCGTTCGTCGGGGATGAGCCAGAGCGGACGGGATCGGCGGCACCTCCGCGAGCGTAGTAGCCCGTGACCATGACGGCCGCCATCACGCCCACCACCGCGAAGGCGACCAGACCCGCCAGGACGGCGAACAGAGGCAGGTTCGCGCCGCGCGAACGAGCGTGCTGGCCGGAGGCCGGCCTCTCGTCGGTGAAGCTCTCCGAGGGGCGTCCCGTGGGCTTCTTCCCGTCCTTCTTCTCCAGGTCGTCGAAGGTGGGAGTCTTGATGAGACTCCTCGTCTTCGCGTCGACCTTGGTGTCCGCCGTGTCCTGGGAAAATGAGTGCTCGCCCGTGATCTCCGCGAGATAGCCCGCCTCCCTGGAGATGAGGTTGAACTCCTTGATGACGACACCCATGTTCGCGGGCCGCTCGTCGGGATCCTTGGCGATCATCATCTGGATGAGGTCGTCGAGACGCTCGGGCGCCCCGGGCACGTACTTTCTCAGGGGAGCGGGCTCCTGCATCAGGTTGAGGGTCAGGTACTCCATGTCCGAGTCCTTGACCTCGATGGGCGGACGGCCGGCGATCATCTCGAACAGGATCACGCCGAGGGCGTAGATGTCGGCCCGCCCGTCCAGCTCCTTTCCCTTGATCTGCTCGGGCGGCATGTAGCGCGGCGTGCCCACGAAGCTGGTGGTCTTCAGGCCGTCGGTCGTGGTCATGCGGGCGATCCCGAAGTCGATGATCTTCACGTAGTCGTGCCGCTTGAGCGTCTGGATCAGGATGTTCTCGGGCTTGAGGTCCCGGTGGATGATGGCCTTCGCGTGGGCCTCCTCCATGCCCTCGGCCACCTGCTGGGCGATGCCCACGGCGCGGGCGGGGTCGATCATCCCCTGCTTCTCGAGGATGTCCGCGAGCCCCTCGCCATCGACGAACTCCTGGACCATGTACGGGACGTTGCCCTGGTCGAAGTCCATGTCGAAGATCTTGGTGACGTGCGGGCTGTTGATCGAGCGGGCGGCCTTGACCTCGTTGATGAAGCGGCGCGTGACCACGGGGTCGAAGGCGTGCTCCGGATGGAGCATCTTGATGATGACGCTGCCAATGTCCTGACCCTGGTGCACATGCGTGGCCATGAACACGATCCCGAAGCCGCCGACGCTCAGCCTGGAGTCGATGCGGTACTTCTTGCTCAGGGTGCGGCCCACGAAGGGATCCACGGGCCATCCCGTGGGAGGCCGCGAGGACTCGCAGTTCAGGCACACGGAGTCCACACGGTCCACCGCGCTCTTGCAGGCCGGGCAGTAGTGTCTCGTGCCTGGAGTCCTGGACTTCACGTTTACGCCTCTAGAGTATGGATATTATAGAGCATGCAACCCTTGGAGGAAATGAGAATCTGTTTTCCATTGGTGAAAGATTGCAGGAATTCTGAATGAAGTCCGGGCCGCCCGGACGTCTGCCCGCTTCCAGGGACGCTGCCGAACGGGACTCGAGGTAGCTTGACGGGCGGGGCCGGATCTGTTACGCAACGCACCGATAAAGAAAGGCAGATAAAAAAGGTGGAAACGAGAACGCCGGACATGGGGTCCGGTTCTGCGGGAGGTTCGAGAGCATGAGGGCCGATGCCATTGAAAAGCGGAAGATCGTCGAGAAGCATCGCCGCCACGATCGTGACAGCGGGTCGCCGGAAGTGCAGATCGCACTTCTGACGGACCGCATCCTGAACCTCACGGAACACTTCAAGGTGCATCGCAAGGACTTCGGTTCGCGCAGGGGTCTGCTCGTGCTGGTCGGACAGCGGCGTAGACTCCTGGACTACCTCAAGAGGACCGACGGGGCCAGCTACCGCAGCCTCATCAAGACACTCGGCCTGAGGAAGTAGACCCGGCGATACTCCTGCCAGTCAGGGCATCTCACGTTCCAGGAAAAGGCTCGAAAGCGGGAAATCGCTCGTTTTCCTCCCGATCCACCTCAATGCAATGCGCGGGCTCATGTGACCCGCAATGGAGAGAATCATGATCGTAAAAGAGAAAGTAAAAGTCGGTGACGGCGAGATCATCATCGAGACAGGCAAGGTCGCCAAGCAGGCCGGAGGGGCGATCTGGATCAGGCAGGGCGATTCGATCGTTCTCGTGACGGCGTGCTCGCTCACCAGAGGCCGCGAGGGGATCGACTTCTTCCCCCTGACGGTCGACTACATCGAGAAGACATACGCGGCCGGGCGGATCCCGGGCGGGTTCTTCAAGCGCGAGGCCAAGCTGCGCGACAACGAGGTCCTCACCTGCAGGATGATCGACCGGCCGAACCGGCCGCTCTTCCC
>JAFDER010000037.1 GCA_019310245.1 Deltaproteobacteria bacterium | reverse complement strand
CCATCGACTACTTCGCCACCCACCCCGTCTTCCGGTTCGAGGACTTCGTGTCCTCGCATACGGAGGGGAGGGCCCGTAGCGTCCAGGCCAGCCAGGCCGTGCTCAAGCAGCACGTCCGCGCCGGGAACCTGCTGCACGTTCGCAGGGGATTGTACGTCGTGGTCCCTCGTGGTGAATCACCAGACACGGTGCAGGTGGATCCCTTCCTCCTTGCTGGCCACGTGACCGCCGATGCAGTGGTCGCCTACCATGCAGCGCTGCAGCTCCACGGGAAGGCGCACTCCGTTTCGCGCCGTTTCACCTACCTGACACTCACACGCGCCAAGGTGTTCGAGTTCAGGGGGGCCGAGTTCGTACCCGTGCCGGTGCCACCGCCGCTCCGCGAGCTTCCCGACCTGGGCGGTGGTCTCGTCGAGAAACGCAGGAGCGGTCTTGGCGTGCGCGTGACCACCTTGGAACGTACGCTCGTCGATGTCCTTCATGCTCCTCGGCACGGTGGCGGGTGGGAGGAGATCTGGAGGTCCCTCGAAACGGTGGAGTTCTTCGATCTGGACGCGGTGACGGCCTACTTGTTGAAGCTGCACTCGGCTGTGGCCGTGGCTCGCGTGGGGTTCTTCCTCGAACAGCATCGGGATCAGCTGATGGTCGAGGAGCATCACCTCGCGCGGCTGCAGGAACACGCCCCTTCCCATCCGATGTACCTGGACCGGAGCAAGCGCGAGCCCGGAAGGCTGCTTGCCCGCTGGAACCTCGTGGTGCCCGAGTGGGTGCTGAACCGTACGTGGGCTGAAGTCACATGAACCTGACTCCACGAGACGTTGCTCGAGAAGTAGCGGCGACAGGGTTTTCTGGCGACACGGTGGAGAAGGTCTTTCGCCTCATGTCGCTGCTCGACGCTTTGAACACCCACCCGTTCCTCAGGCAACGCATTGCGCTCAAGGGCGGCACTGCGCTCAACCTCTTTCTCTTCGACGTGCCACGGTTGTCCGTGGACATCGACCTTGACTATCTCGGCACAGCAGACAGCGACACCATGCTCGCCGAGCGCCCGAAGGTTGAGCAAGCGGTTCAGGCTGTCTGCTCCCGCGAGGAGCTGGTGGTCAAGCGGGTTCCTCGATCGGCTCAACGACCGCGGCGACATCGCCCCCGAGCTCATCACCGGCGACCCGGACATGCAGGCGACCATCCGAGAACATCCCGGCCTCCGGTGGAAGGCGCTCAACGTGATGAAGCACCACGGCATCGTGGACGACGAAGCCGACACCTGAGCCTGTTCGCGTCCCGGCCCCCCTGTCGCAGAAAGCCCAGCGTAGCGGAAATGGGGGGCGAGTAGCGCCTACCCGGGGCAGCCGTCGCAGGGCGGGCAGTCGGCGCACTCATCGCACTCGGGGCATGCAGGCAGGGCGGGCTGCCCTTCGACGGGGCTCAGGGCAGCGGGAGGTACCTCGGGGCACACCTTGCACTCCGGGCACGCGGGGCACTTCGGCTTCTGCACGGGCGCGGGGTACTCGAAGTGGAAGTTGAGGAGCAGGTTCGTGGCCACCTGCCACTGCTCCGTCACCACGGGGTAGCGTTTCGCGTCCACCGACAGATCGATCGTCAGGAACCTCCACAGCTTGAAGCGCATGAGGGCGTCTATCCTCACGTTCAGGAAGTCGATGCCCCTGAGGTCCGTGTCGATGGACGTGTAGAACGGCTGCATGAGCTCCACGCCCGCCGAGTACGTGAAGAAGGCGTGAGGCTTGCCCATGATCCGCGTCTCGAGCGCCGCGCCCACCTGCACGTAGTCGCGCATGATCTGCAGGTCGAGCTCGGGCGTGGCGTCCGTGTCCGCGAACCGCAGCCCCTTCATCGCGAAGAACTCGTGCGAGCCGATGCCGGCGTTGATCTCCCACTTGACCGGCTTCGAGTCCACGGGCGTGGCCATGAGCCCCACGTTCTGCTTGAGCAGCAGCGGCGAGAACGACTCCGTCAGGTTGATCCTGTCGCCCGGGCCCACGCTGTAGCCCTCTCCCACCTGCTCGTTGCCCTCCCAGTCCTCGATGCGCACGTCGCCGTCGCCCAGGCTCACCTTCCAGCCCGGCAGGAGCGCCGTCTCCAGCCTGAACTTGCCGAACACGCCCAGCCATTTCGGCCTCGGGAACGAGTACACGTACCGCGTCTGGAAGAACACGTCGTCCTGGCCCTTCGAGAACTCCCCCAGGTCCGGGGACCTCGTCAGCGCGAACTTCCACCCGAGGCTCGTCGACCACTCGTGCTGCCCCTTCTCCATCACGAGCCCGGCCCCGATGGCCGCCCCGATGGCGACCGTCACGCCGTCGGTCTGGCCCACCACCTGGTGGCTGTGGCCCAGCTGGAAGTTCGCCCCGATGTCCATGCTCGGAAACCACCCCGCCTTGTCCGTCTTCTGCCCGAGCTTCGTCTCGACGAGATCCTTCGAGATGGGCTCCTCGGCCCGCGCCGCCCCCCCCGCCAGCATCATCATTGCGACCAGCGCACTCGTCCTCATGGCTTCCTCCTGTCGTCCCAACTCTAAGGCTCTCGTACTCTATTGCAACCGTTGCCTGAACGGGGCACGCGGGCCTGCGCGCGCTCCACGGAACCACCTGGTGGAGGCCCCGGAAGCTCGGTCCCCTCAGGCCATGATGCCTCGAAGGTAGTCGAGGCTGCCCGGCATGTCGCGGATGAGGCGCAGGAGCACGTCCATCGCGCCGCTCTGCACGTTGCGCCCGGACTCCCACCTCGAGATGGTGTTGCCTCCGAGGCGGAGCAGCCGCGCCAGTGAGGCCTGGCTGAGCCCCAGCCGCTCCCTCATCGAGCGGATCTCATCGGCGGTGAGCAGAGCGTGCCTGCGCCTGTAGATCTCGAGGGCGCTCTCTCTCAGGTGGCGGGCTTCATCGAAACGCAGGATGCGCTCCCCGCACTTCGGGCATCGCAGGTGTGAGGCATCCGGGACCGCGATCTTCTCGCCGTTGACAGGCAGCTCCAGTCTGCCTCGCCTCTCCCGCATCCGCGTGCCGCACGCAGGGCAGTCGTCACTCCGGACCTTCATGCGCCTCCTCGTGAAACGAGACCATCACGCACTCGGTCCGCAGGATGAGCTTCATGTAGACCAGCGCCCCCGCTATCCGGGGCTTGAAGATGTACATCCATTCTCCCGTGGCCTCCGATCGCACGCGGCCGCTCGAGTCCTCGACCCCCAGCTCCATGAGCACTTGCCGTGCATCCATCTCGTCCAGCCCCAGCTCCGCCATCTCCAGAAGAGCCTTGTGTGTGAACCAGACCCGCCTTCCTTGCGAGATCTCGTGGATCCTGTCCAGGACGCGTGAGAGCCAACGGGGCATGCTGAACGACCGTATTCACCATATGCATAAATTATGCATATGATTGGTTGTTGGTCAAGCGAAGCTCCACCGCGAAAAGATGGATCCTCGACTTTCTTCATCGTGGAATCAGGGGTGGAAGTTTCCCCGCCCCTTGCGCGGTGGCCGTGGTCGCCGCGGCCCGATCGGCCGTCACCAGAGCGTCGTCAGCTGCCTGTAGCGTCTGAGACCGCGGTCGGATGTGATGAGCGCGAGGTCGTGGACGAGGCAGGTCGCGGCCAGGAAGCGGTCCGCCGGATCCGCGCCCCCGAATCCGCGCAGGCTCTCGCTGCGGATGGCGATCTCGTGCGTGATCTCGACCATGCTCGCGGGCGTCCTCTGCAACGCCTCGCGGATCCAGCTCCCGGGCTCGTCCAGGAGGATGCGCTTCTTTCTCGCCAGCACCAGCACCTCCCACACGCTGATGGGCGAGAGGTGAAGCTCGCTCTCGGGGGCATCCAGCGCGGCCGAGGCCTTCCTCGACAAACGCTCGGGCTCCACGAGCTGCCAGAGCCAGACGTGCGTGTCCAGCAGATACCTCACCTGCGCAGCGCCTCCCACTCGTCGGGATCGGCCGCCGGGGAGACGATGTCCCCGGCGATCTCCACGCTCCCCTTCATCGCCCCGCGCCACTCGGCGCTCTCGTCCCGCGCAACCGGCACCACCTCGGCGATGGGCACGCCCCTCTTGGTGATCCGGATGGGCTTGCCCGTCTGCCGGACCTCCTCGAGCAGCCCCAGGCACGTCTGCTTGAACACGCTCACCGCCACGGTCTTCATGCCCAACACCTTACCATGGACAATGTCCATGGACAAGTCAGGACCCTGCTCTTCTGCACACATGGTTCGCGGTCCTGCATCGCCGCCCGCGGGCCGGAAGTTTCCTCGTTATTCCACCGTGAGCGTGATAGGATGCTTTGCATGAAATTCGAGACATTCGCCCATCGGCTCGGCAAGAGGCTTGCCAGCACCCGCCAGGAAAAGAAGATGACGCAGGTGCAGGTTGCACGCGAGGCCGGACTGTCGCTCAAGTACGTGTCCATGATCGAGTCGGGGACGAATCCCTCCGTCAGGACCGTGTTCAAGGTCTGCGATGCCCTCGGCACCACCCTCGAGGAGGTGATGGAGAAGGAGGGGATCGGGAAGGTCGCCGGAAAGAAGACCCGCAGGATGCAGAACGTCCAGGTCGATCTGCCCACCGACGATCCCGAGATGAGGAAGCTGGTCGGTTTCATCCGGCGCCTGGAGACGGCCGACAGGAAGCGGGCACTGCGGCTGATCAAGACCACGTTCGATCCCAAATAGCATCAATCCCAAGATGACCATCCCGCGCGTCGTGTGCTTCATCGACTCGAGCAATCTGTTCTCCTACCTGCGCGACGCCTTCGGTTCGGGCAAGTACCGGCAGGGAGCCCTGTGCGACGCCGTGGCCGGCCCGGAGCGCGAGCTCGTCCAGTGGCGCTTCTACGCCGCCGTGCTCCCGGATGGCGAGAGCGACAGGCAGAAGGCCCGCTACGAGGCGCAGCAGGGCTTCTTCAAGCTCATCCGCTCCCGGCCCAGAGGCGTCCTGTGCCTCGGCCGGTTCCTCGTCGAGGGTGAGATTCCGCACCAGAGGCTGCGCGAGAAGGGCGTGGACGTGCATCTCGCCGTGGACCTCGTCAGGCTGGCGGCGCGCGACGAGTACGACGTCGCGATCGTGATGTCCGGCGACGAGGATCTCGTGCCCGCCATCGTGGCCGTGCGCGAGGAGCACGGCAAGCGGGTCGAGATCGCGCTGCCCGCCATGGCCCAGGCGTACCACGTGAAGAAGGCCGCGGACGGGTTCGTGGACATCGCGCGCGAGACGTTCGAGAAGGTGGGGTTGTAGAGGGGCCCTGGAAACAGCGTCGAGAAAATGAACGGCAAATGTCTGCGGTTGTATCTAAAAAGCCATCTGTATCAAGGGGTTGTAGGTAGGGAGCCTGTCCCCAGGATTTGGGGGCCGATGCTGCCCACGTCCCTGCACCCCGTCATGAGCATCGCTCGCTTCAAGACGGTGCCCAGGCGCTCCATCTGCAGACGCACGCCCGCCTCGCCGCCGCCGATGGCCGCCCGGATGAGGTCGCGGCCCACGAGCACGTAGTCCGCGCCCAGCGCCAGCATCTTGAGCACGTCGTACCCGGTCCTCACCCCCCCGTCCGCGGAGATCTTCACGTCGCTGCCCACCGCCTGCGCGATCTCGGCCAGGACGTCCGCGACCCCGGGCACGCAGTCGAGCACCCGCCCCCCGTGGTTGCTCACGGCCACGAGCTTCACGCCCGCCTCGACGCACATCCGCGCGTCCTCGACGCACATGACGCCCTTCGCGATGAAGGGAAGCGCCGTGCAGCCCACCAGCTCTTTCAGGTCCTTCACGCTCTTTCTGTACACCGGCTTTCCGGCCCTCGCGAAGTTCGTGCTCCCGCACCCGTCGAGATCCACGCCCACCGCGTCGCACCCCGCCTTCTCGGCCTCGCCTATCAATCCCTTCAGCACGTCCTGCTCCCTGGGCTTGAAGATCTGCACCCCGCCGCCCGCCTCGCTCACCGCTTTGAGCCCCCAGTGCCCCGTCTCGGGATACAGGTGCGTGTCTCCCCTCCAGCTCAATGTCCCCGCCGCCACGCACCCCCTCGCGTTCGCAGCGCAGAACTCCTCCTCGCCGATGACCCCGTACGAGCTCACCCCGCTCGTCGACGCGCCCATGACGGGCATGCTCAGCGCCTTGCCGAAGAACTCGCACCCCGCGTCCACCTCGAAGTGCTCGCCGCAGACCCGCGTCACGAACCTTTGCCTCTCGAGGCTCGTCACGTTGTTCCTGAAGCTCGTCCCGCTCCCGACACCCCCCAGCAAGATGGCCTTGCCGTACGCCTCGCGGTTGCAGATGTTCTCGGGCTTGCCGTCGCACCACGGGTACACGGCGCAGATGCCCTGCAGCTTCTGCCTCGCCGCGTCCCTGACCGCCTCGAGCGTCAGCTCCCCCTCGGGCCTCGCGGCCTCTTCCCCTCCCGCCGGCACGAACTTATCGGCCCCCACCCCGCACACCGGACACGTCTCGGGCGGCGCGTCGCCCTCGTGCACGTAGCTGCACACCGTGCAGATCCACTTCATCTCGCTCCTCCTGCAAACCCCACGACTCTAGTGCAAAGCGCCCCGCCCGTCAGCCCGCCGAAGCTCCGCGAAGGCGGGCCTCGAGAGATGCCCCGCTCCCGGCATGCTGCTTCCGGGAGGGTCCTCATTCTCTTCGGCATTTGATCCCCAGTTTGCCAAGTAGGTGCTGGATTCTCTCGCTGGCATCCCTGCGAAGTCGATCCCGTTGGGTCAGCTCCATGAGGACGGATCGGGCTGCCTCGACGTTCTCCTCGTTGTAGTCCCTGGCCTCTACCATGTCGGGGCGAGCACCTCCTCGAGGATTGCCCTTGCCGCCTCCTCTCCCCGGCCGCGGAATCCCTGGAGGTCCAGGTAGGCCTGGAGTGCCGACACGGTCTGGATGCCCTCGACGTCCTGCACTCCATGGAAGACTCCCTCGTCGTAGGGCAGGAGCAGCGTCACGACGGGACCGCTGTCGACCTCCTTGAGGCCGAGACGCGCCGAGACCTCGTCGAGGTGGCCTTCGACGTAGGCGAATGCCCGCTGGAAGGTCACCATGGGGGCGATTCGAGAGGCCGCCGAGAAGCCGGTCAGCGCGTAGCGCACGCCCATGGCATCGCAGGCCTCGGCAAGCCCCTGCTCGATCTGCGCCGGGGTCTGGAGCGAGTAGAAGTCCCGCGGTTCGTTCCTTCGAAAGGAGTAGTTGCTGGACCACTCGTCGAGAAGCTCGTGCGGCCGCTCCAGCGTGATGCCGTTGCGATCCCCGCCTATCCACTCCCTGTTGGCGAGAAGCTTCTTGACGTTCGAGGCCAGCCCCGGGCTCACGTTGGCTGCTTTCGCGAGTGCTGTCACCTTCCACACCTTGCCCGGCCCGGCCAGGAGCACGCGCAGAACCCGGGTCGCCCGTGGTGAGTACAGGGTTCTGAGGTCGCGCTTCTTCCCGCGCTGGTTGGGCCTGCCTTCACGCTCGATGTCCACATCGTCGAAACTCAGCCGACAGTTTCCACAAAGATCCACGTAGCCGATCTCCTCGCCCTTGCAGATCTCCGCGGCCTTCGGGGAGATGTAGGGTGCGACGAAGACGCCGTAGGCCCCCTGGAAGCTCTCGCGGTAGCGATGGAGCTGGCTCGCGGCCTGGCGGGCCAGGCGCGGTTCCCCGTTTCTCCCGATCTCCAAGATAAGGGTCCGCTTGCCCTTGGGGCTTCTGATCGAGAGGACGAGATCGGGTCCGCCTGCAATGTCGTGCTTCGTCCCCCTGACCCCAAGAGATGGCACCATTGCGAGGCACCTGCGTACGGACTCGAGGGCTTGCTGCTCGATGTCGACTTCCCCGGTATATCCTGAATCAACCATATTCAACATCCGTTGAATGTAACTGTTCCACTGAATATTGACCCTGTCAACCAACGGCCATGGGACAGGAGAGTTCCCCGCTCCCCTCGAACGGTCAGCCAAAGTGTCAGTGTCGGGGTCTGACTCCACGAATGAAGACTCTTGCTGAATGTTATGTATTGTGTAACGATGTGCTAGAGAGCTAGCAATGGCCAACCCTGGCACCCTACATGATTGGATAGTGACCTTGCCCGAGGACGGGAGGTATGTCTTCTCGCGCGAAGACGCCTCCTCGGTGAGTGACGCGTCGTCGGCCGCGGTCAAGATGACGCTGTACCGTCTCAAGCGCAGCGGCGCGATCATCAGCCCTCGCCGCGACTTCTTCGTCGTCGTGCCACCCGAGTACCGGTCCGCAGGCAGTCCACCCGCGACCTGGTTCATCGACGAGCTCATGCGCCATCTCGGCCGGCGCTACTACGTCGCGCTCCTGAGCGCGGCGGCGCTTCATGGAGCCGGTCACCAGCAGCCGATGGCGTTCCAGGTGATCGCCGACACGGTCGAGCGTGACATCGAGATCGGTCGCGTCCGCATCGAGTTCCACGTGAGCAACCTCGTCGAGGGGGCGGCCACGCAGACGATGCAGACCGAGACGGGCAGCATGGTCGTGGCCACGCCCGAGACGACGGCGTTCGACCTCGTACGCTTCCCTGCGGCCTGCGGGTACTGGAGCAACGTCGCCACCGTGCTCTCGGAGCTCGCCGAGGTGCTCGACCCCGACGAGCTCGCTGCCGGTGCACAGCGCGTTGCTCGCTCCGACGCGCAACGGCTCGGCTGGCTGCTCGACCGAGTGCAGGAAGGCGACCTCGCCCATGCTCTCGCCAGGAAGCTCGAGGCAAAACGCCTGTTACCGACAGCTCTGACCTCGGTGCGTGAAGCTTGCAACGCACGGCTCGACCCCCGTTGGCGTGTCCTTGTCAACGACAAGGTGGAGCCCGACCTGTGATCCCGAGAGCGAACATCACCGCCTGGCGCAAGAGCGCGCCGTGGCCCGACGACACCCAGGTCGAGCAGGACCTCGTACTCTCACGTGTGCTGGTCGAGCTCTTCAACCGGCCGGGGGTGGCCGAGCAGGCCGTGTTCCGAGGGGGCACCGCGCTTCACAAGCTCTTCTTCGACCCGCCCGGGCGGTACTCCGAGGACATCGACCTCGTGCAGCGTGAGGCCGGGTCCATCGGACCGCTCGTCGATGAGGTACGGGCCGCCCTGGACCCGTGGCTCGGTCAGCCGAAGTGGAAAGCGGGCCACGGGCGATTCACGCTCACCTACCGCTTCGACACGACGTTCACCCCGGTCGTGCGCATGCGCGTGAAGCTCGAGATCAACACGCGCGAGCACTTCGCTGCTCGCGGCTTCATAACGCGCACGCTCGAGGTCACAAATCCGTGGTTCGGGGGCTCGGCCGAGGTATCGACGTATACGCTCTCAGAGCTGCTGGGCACGAAGCTTCGCGCACTCTATCAGCGGAAGAAGGGGCGCGACCTCTTCGACCTGGCGTTGGGACTCGACCATCCGGACGCCGACCCCGGCCAGCTGGTCGCCGCGTTCGAGCAGTACGTGCAGTTCGGCGGGACGCCGGTCACGCGGGCCCGGTTCGAGGCGAACATGGCCGCGAAGATGCTCGACGTGACCTTCCTCGACGATGTGCACACCCTGCTGCGAACCGACCTCGCCTACGATCCGGAAGAGGCCTGGTCGCGCGTGTACGACGCCCTCATCACCCGGCTCTCCGACACCCCATGATAAGGGGTCTGACCCCATGTTCATTGACGGTGAGGCGAGGGGCGGGGTAGGGATCTCACATGGCGAAGTGTGCGAGCTGCGGCGCGCGAAAGGGCAAGCGCGAGTGCCCGGCGCTGGGCGCCGGGATATGCGCCGCGTGCTGCGGGCAGAAGAGGGGCGTGCAGATCGACTGCCCGGACGAGTGCGGCTTCTACGTCCCCAGGGGCCCCGACCGCAGCGTCGAGGTGTTCGACCGGGTCATCGAGAAGCTCGTCGAGTTCTCGAAGTCGAGGCCGTCGATGATGCGCGAGGCCGTCGTGGCGTTCGGGGGGGCCGACGTGCAGTCCTGGGAGCACGTCATCGCCATTGCGTACACGATCTACGGGCACAGGGACGCGCGGGGCCGGTGCCTGGCGGACATCTACCACGAGCAGCGCGCGGCCCTTCTTTCCCGCGATCAGCTCGCGGTGCTCGAGGCGCTGCGCGAGGCGCGCTTCTCGCT
Organism: Deltaproteobacteria bacterium; assembly: GCA_019310245.1. Classification (GTDB taxonomy): domain Bacteria; phylum Myxococcota_A; class Polyangia; order DRWM01; family DRWM01; genus JAFDER01. The sequence continues at coordinate 5,970 of JAFDER010000037.1, read as the reverse complement.
CTTCGAGGTGCGGAAGGTGCACCTCGAAACGGGCCTGGACATCGTGGACCTCGTGGACGGCGACGCGATGTTCGTCCACGAGAAGGAGGGCACGCGCACCGCCGCGGCACACGACCTCTTGCTCACCTGGGTCGTGAGCGTCGGCGGCCGGCACGTGACGAGCGGCGCCGCCGCGCGCATCATGCGCGGTAACCGCGCGCTGGTCTTGGACACGATGCGCGACGCGCTCGAGCGCCACCGCGCCGACCACCCCGACGCCCCCGAGCACGTCGCCCGCGGCGCGGCCGTGGTGCCGGTGCACAGGGCGCTGCGCGAGCGACACGCGGATGGCCCGGCGCCCGAGCTCAGGAACACGGACGGCGAGACGCTCGCCTCCCTGGCCGGTCCGGACGGCGACGACCTGGATCCCGGGCAGCTGGCGGAGCTGGATCGCGAGATCGGCGTCCATTTCGTCCGCCACTGGCTGGACCTCGAGATCCCGGCCCTGGACGGCATGACACCGCGGCAGGCGGCGCGCGTGCCGAGGATGCGGGAGGCGCTCGTGGATCTCGTCGACGGCTACGAGAACACCCTCGCGCACCAGCTCGACGAGCCCATGGACCTGGGCTGGGTGTACGAGGAGCTGGGCATCGAGAGGCAGGTCGCGCCCACGCCCGGCCCCGAGCCGACGCCCGCGCCCGACCGCCCCGACGGGCTGGAGGCGGCGCGCGAGGCCATCGAGCGGCTGATGCAAGCCCCGATCCAGGACCTCGAGAAGCTCACGCATGTCCTGACTCGGGCCGGGACCGACGCCTCGCGCACCGTGCTCGTGGACCTCGTCGAGCGCGGATCCGGCATCCAGGAGGACTTCGCCGCCATCTGCCTGCCCCTCATCGGGCCGGGCCTCGAGCGGGACCGGCTCCTGGCGCTGGTCCGCGACCGCTCCATCTGCGTGCACCGGCGCATCACGGCCGTGATGGCCCTGGGACCGGGCGACCCGGATCTCGAACAGTACATGGACGAGGAGGATTATGACCTCATCGACGGCAGGATCTTCGATCGCCTGTTCCAGACCATCCTGACCGACCCCGACGGGCTGTCGGCGATCTCGCAGCTCCTCATGGATCAAGATGCCCCCAAGAGGCCGGAGGTGCTCGAGCGCATCGAGCGGGCCAGGCGGGTGCTCGTCTTGCCGCCGAGCGTGCTCTACGGGCAGTGCCTGCAAGAGCCCGGCCTGGCCGATCTGCACGACCGGCTCCTGGAGCTCGTGTCGCCCGAGCGCACGGCAAGCGCCGCTGCCCCGGCGCGCCGGGACGCGACCGCGCTCGTGAGCAGCTGCGACGGCACGGGCGCCTACCAGCTTCTCCTGCACGTCGAGAGGCGCGACGGGCGCCACTCGGTGGCCTCGCTGTGCGTGCGCGCCGGCGGCGATGTGCGCAACGGGTTCTCGATGACCGGCGTGACGCGTGAGCGCGTGGACGAGCTCGTGGAGCGCACGGCCAGCTCCTCGGGCTCCCGGCTCGTGCCCATGGAGCCCGAGGTGGCCTCGACGCTCGTGCGCGACGCCGTCGACGTGACGAGCTCCATGCCGGCCGACTGCGCCGCCGCGGTGGGCTTCTTCGGCCTGTTCGACGCGGGCACGTCTCCCGCGCCCACCCCCGCCGCGTCCGTCACCGCCGAGGAGCTCTCCTCCCTGCTCGAGCGCGAGGCCTACATGGACGCGTGGTTCTTCGACGGCGGGGATCTCGCGGACATCGAGCCTCCCCCCACCCCTGCCTCGCGCTCCTGGATCGAGCGGGCTGCGCGGACCATGGCATCCACTCCCGCCCGCGAGAGCGTGGTGGCCATGGCCCGTCACATGGCCATGTGGCACTCGCTCGCGGACGAGCCCGCCAGCGCGTCCATGATGGCCGCGGCCGCGCGCATGACCGAGGACGACTTCGCCACCTCGCCGCTCGTGCACGTCATGCTCGCGAACCACCACCCCGGCCACGGCCAGGACATCGATCCGCGCTGGCTCCTCGGCGACCCCGTGCAGCGGCGCTCGCTCCGCGCCCGCTTCCTCTCCTCCGTGAAGCGCCCCCGCGGCCGCGCCATGGCCGAGCTCGACATGTCCGTGGCCAGCTTCGTCCTGCTCCTGCAGCACTTCGCCTCGCGTCCCTCGTACGCGAGGCCTCCCGAGCAGGACGTCGAGGAGCTGGCCCACGAGGTCGGCCGGCGCGTCGCGGCGTACCTGACGAAGAACCGCGGCCAGGACGAGGGCCGCATCCACGAAGTCATCGAGCGAGCCCTGGGCCGCACGCACCGCGACGCCGCGCCCCACCTCTTCGAGGGCCTCCTGACCTACTACTACACCTACTGCCTCCGCTGCCCCGTGGACTGCTTCGGCTCGCCCCGCCGCGGCACGGCCGAGGCCTTCAACAGCGACGTGCATCCGCTCGAGCCCTGAGCCTCTCCCCGGCTCCTGTCACAGGCTCTCTCCCGAGTCCATGGCGGCTCACAGGGTCTAACGAGCATGCAAGAATGCGCTGTCATGCATTGACATGGGCGCTTAAGGTATATAAAGTATACCATAAATATACCAGTTAGGGGTTGATTCGAGTATGACGAAGTGAAAAGTCAGGCGAACAAGAGCAAGCACGGCATTGATTTCGTCGAAGCGCAATTGCTGTGGCTGGACGAGATGCTGATCGAGATTCCAGCGCGTACCACCGACGAACCGAGATTCCTCATCGTCGGGAGGATCGTCGGCACGCACTGGTCGGCCGTTATCACGCATCGCGACGACCGGATCCGATTCATCTCGGTCAGGCGCTCGCGAAGAGAGGAGGTCGAGATCTATGAAGGCCCGTAAATTCGAGGAGAAGTTCGACCGTGGAGAAGATGTCACTTCTGACCTGGATCTGTCCAAGGCCCGCAGGCGCAATCAGGAGACCAGGCGGATCAATGTCGATATTCCTGCCTGGATGATCGAATCGCTTGACCGCGAGGCGAAGCGAATCGGCGTCACGCGTCACTCGATCATCAAGTTCTGGATTGCAGAAATGCTCGAGCAGAGAGCCTCGTGACGATCTCGTGTCGGGGTCTGAGCCCATGTCATTGAGTGGATGCTCCATGGAGGTTACGATGTGCCATGGACGATGACCTGAAAGACATGCTCGCCGCGATGTCGCCCCCAAGGTATCTCGAAGAGGACATCGATCCCGGCGAGGTGGAGATCATGATGCGCGAGGCCGCGCGCCTGTGGCGCGCGCAGCCCTGGGACAGGCTCGAGGAGTTCGGGCCCATGGCTCTGCAGGCGCCGGGGCTGATGCTGACGAACGATTGCATCGGCCTGGCGGACGACCAGTACCCCGCACTCGTGCTGACCTACTCGTACAAGGATTACCTGCTCGCCGTGAGCATCGGCGAGGATATCGTGGCCGACGAGAAGATCGACGCCGAGGCTGATGCACCTCCGGACTCCATTTTGCCACTCATTGACGCGATCGAGTCCAAGCTCGACGCGGACAGCCCCGAGGACGAGGAGGACGACAGACGCGAGCCTCTCGTCACGCTCTCCTGGGTGCCCGGCTCCCACGTGCCCGGCTCGCTTCGCAAGGAGATCGCCTCGCAGGCCTGGGAGATCGCCGGCGTGGACGCCTACCCCGTGGCCGTCCGCGTGGATCCCGAAACAGGCCTGAGCGCCCCCGGCTGGATGGACTTGCGGAGGATCGCCGGCGCATGCGCCGCGCTCTCCGGTCTTATCGAGTCACGCCCCGGCGACGAGACCATCTGCCCCCCGTTCTGGCACACGGCCCGCGTCCAGGGATCGAAAACGGGCGTGCTGGGCCGCGTGGTGTGCCCCCATCCGCTCGCCGTCAGGGCCGCCGACGCCACCTACCGCTACGAGGCCGAGCTCGGGCCCGACCTCGAGCTCTGGATCCAGGAGGGGATGGACGCGATGATTCGCGACATCGCGCAGTACCACGTGGAGCGCAAGCCGCATCCCCTGCCCGAGGGAGCGGAGCTGCACGGCGCGCTGCACTACGCTGCGGAGAGCCATCTCTACGCCGGATCGAAAGAGGCGTGGGACGAGCTCGAGGAGATGATGATCACCGGCCTGAGTCGCCACGATGCCATCCACCGCATGGGCGTCCCCCTCATGGAGAAGGTGGCCGACATCATGCAGGCCGGGAAGACCTCACGCCGCAAGCGCTCGACCCGCAAAAAGAAGGGCAAGCGCCCACGAAAGAAGTAGCTCTCCCGAGGTGAGCACCACTTCACCCGGCGCGCCATGCCCGGCCCGTGACCGCCTGCGCGCATGCGCCGAGGCGTCAGTGTCAAGAGTCGGGGTCTGACCCCATGAATAGCCACATTCCATGGGAATCAACCCTGCATAATAGCCACTTTCATCTCTTCACAGCCTTGACAAATCGCCTCTAACGTTGGATCCTTGTCTTGACATGACAGTCCAACATGCCGAGATCGATATGGAAAGGGACGCACTGGCGAGCCTGAACAGATGGTGCGACGATCCCTTCAGGAAGCCGCTGGTCATCCGCGGAGCCAGGCAGGTGGGCAAGAGCTGGCTCGTCAGGCGTTTTGGCAGGCAGTTCGATGGATGCGCGGAGGTGAACTTCGAGTTCGAGCCGGCTTTCGGTCGCATCTTCGACCGGGACCTCGACCCCGTGCGCATCCTGCGCGACCTGTCCATCGCGCTGGGCACGAGGATCGTCCCCGGCGAGACCCTGCTGTTCCTGGACGAGATCCAGGAATGCCCGCGGGCCCTGACCGCCCTGCGCTACTTCCACGAGAGGATGAGCCGGCAGCACGTGATCGCCGCGGGGTCGCTCCTCGACTTCACGGTGGAGAGGATCGGCGTGCCCGTGGGACGCGTCGACTTCCTGCACGTCTATCCGATGAGCTTCCCGGAGTTCCTCTCCGCCACCGGCAACGACCGGCTGAGATCCACCCTCGAGCACGAGCACGATCCGCGAGAGCCGCTGCCAGGCATCGTCCACGACGGGCTCATGGACCTGCTGGGGCAGTACATGGCCGTGGGCGGGATGCCCGAGGCCGTGGCGAGGTGGATCGAGACCGGGGACATCGTCGCCTGCTCCCGGGTGCACGAGACGCTCGTGGGCGCGTACAGGCAGGACGCCCTGAAGTACTCCCGCAAGAACCAGCGTCCCTACGTGGACATCGTGCTCGAGGCCATCCCCCGGCTGCTGGGTCGCAAGTTCGTCTACAGCGCCGTGGCGTCCGAGGTCCGCTCGAGGACCCTGCGCTCGGCGCTCGAGCTTCTCGTCAAGGCACAGGTGGCCCATCGCGTTCACCACACCGCCTCGAACGGTCTGCCCCTCGGAGCCGAGAAGAACCCGAAGCTCTTCAAGGTCGTGCCCCTCGACATCGCGCTCGCCCAGTCCATCCTGGGGCTGGATCCCGGCCCCTGGATCCTGGACCCCGCCTCGACGCTCGTGAACCGCGGACCCGTGGCCGAGGCATTCGTGGGACAGGAGCTGCTCGCCCACGGCGGGCCCCACCGACGCGCAGAGCTCTTCTACTGGGTCCGCGACAAGACCTCCAGCAAGGCCGAGGTCGACTACGTCATCGCGTCCGGGCAGCACATCGTCCCAGTCGAGGTGAAGAGCGGCAAGACGGGAAAGCTCAAGAGCATGCACCTGTTCCTCCGGCACAAGCCCCACTCCCCTCTCGGGCTGCAGCTCAGCGCCGAGAACTTCTCCAGGTCCGGCCCGGTGCACCGCTATCCCCTCTACGCCGTCTCGACGGCTCTCAGGGCCATCGGGTCATGAGATGCACCGGGAGCCCGACACCCCCTTCCCCCGGATTCACGCGCGTCTATTTCTCACGGCGTGTGGCCGGCGCGCGCCGTGCCCCGGCCCGTGACCGTCTGCGCGCATGCGCCGAGGCTAAAGTGTCGAGTGTAGGGGTCTGACCCCATGCGCATGCGCCGAGGCCAAAGTGTCGAGTGTAGGGGTCTGACCCCAT
>JAFDER010000271.1 GCA_019310245.1 Deltaproteobacteria bacterium | reverse complement strand
GCCCTGTTCCATCCCCTCTGCCTCGGCCTGGCCGAGGTCCACAGCAACGACATCGAGCACAGGGACATGAAGCCCGCGAACGTCATCATCCTCGAGGGATTCAAGCCCGTGATCACGGACTTCGGCATCGCCGCCGCCCGGGCCGCCGACACCCGGCTCACCATGCCCGGCTTCATGCTCGGCACGCCCGCCTACATGTCGCCAGAGCAGGCCAGGGGCGATCCCGACATCAGCTCCGCGTCCGACGTCTTCTCGCTCGGGATGATGATGTTCGAGTCGCTCACCGGCAGGCTTCCCCAGAACTCGGAGAACGCGCTCGAGCAGATCAACCGGCGGGTCAGCGAGGACATGCCGCTCGTGAGCGCCTACAACAGGGACGTGCCGGAGCCTCTCGTCAGGCTCGCGGCCAGGGCCCTGAACCGCAATCCCCTCAAGAGGCCTCACTCCTGCAAGGAGATGGCGGCCGAGCTCAAGGAGGCCTACGACCTGATCTTCCCGAGCCGCGAGACGGGCCTGGCTCCGGAGGTCGACCTGTCGAGGACACTCTCCCTGCCGCGCGACGAGACGCAGGCGATCGCCGACGGGGTGGACATCAACTACGCCGATCTCTTCGCACTCATCTCCGCCGTCGAGCAGTCGCAGACGGGCTACGGCCTGCTCGTCATCCACTACCCCAGCGACGTGGACATCCTCCTGTTCGCCGAGGACGCGCTCACGCGCGCCTTCAGCTGGTCGGACGCCGGCGTCGAGGAGACGGAGTTCCGGGACGTGCTCGACCGCCACGAGGCGGCCGCCGAGGGGAGCATCGACGCACTCGTGATCTCGGAGCAATACTTCAAGGCCGTCAAGGCGGCCCTCTCGGGCAAGCCGGACATGTCGGGCATGAGGGCGGCGTTCGTGGACTTCCTCGCGCTCTTCGACCACCTCCTGAACACCAGGGAGTCCGGCGTCATCAAGATCGAGCTCGGCGGCAAGATCGGCCTCATCGTGGTGCAGGACGGCATGCTCACCAAGATGCTGTGCAGCCCGTGGTTCGGGGCCGGGAGGCAGGGCGTGGCCCCGCTCGCCGACGCGCTCGCGAGCCACGGCGACACGCTCATCGAGTTCCACGCCTACTCCCCGGCCGCCCCCACGTCGGCCGGCCCGATGGCGACCGAGCCGCTCATCGACCCCCAGGCGCTCGAGACCCTGGTCCGGTTCGTGGCCGAGGCGCTCCACAGGTCCGGAACGGCGCTGGAGAAGCAGTTCGGCATCGGCACGAGGCCCATCCTCGAGAAGCACCTGCGCATCGCCGCTGCCGAGTACCCCGCCGTGCTGGAGGGGCTCGAGCTGTCCAACACCCACTCCCTCTCCCCCGCCGACCTGCGGGCACGCATCGAGTCCCTTCCACACACGGGCCGGTCCTTCCTCGCCCTCTCGGCGCTGGTCCGGCTCCTCGAGACACGGGCCGACGCGATCCGCGACGCCCTGCCCCAGCCGCGCAAGTACAGGAAGGTCGTCAAGGAGTACCTGTCGGTCTGGTCCACGGTGAGCGGAGGCCTCGAGGCCATGGCGATCGCCCAGCCTTTCGAGGAGCTGTTCGCTGGCCTACAATCCCGGTCGTGAGCTCGAGCTTCGTCACGGACCTTCTCGCCCGCCTGGCCCGGGGCCGGTACCGTCCGTCTGCCTGGACCGCGTTCTTCTCGCGCGCCTTCCGCAGATCCGCCGAGCTGAACCGCGAGCGACCCACGCGCGTCGTCTCCTTCCACGCGTACGCCGTCGCGTGCGCCCTGCCCGCGCTCGTGCTCATGCGCCACGACGTCCGGGCCCTGTGGTGGATCCCCTGGTTCGTGCTCGTCGTCGCCTGGTGCCACATCCACCTCGGGCTCGTCGAGCACGGAGGCAGGCCGTACCGCCGGTTCCTCGTGCCCAACGCCCTGACGCTCCTGCGCTTCCTGCTCTCTCCGCTCATCGTCCTGGACCCGGTGATCGCCATCCCGCTCGCCCTCACGGACCTGCTCGACGGGGTCCTCGCGCGCCGGCTCGGCCAGACCTCCCGCTTCGGCCGGTTCCTCGACCCGCAGGCCGACGTGGCCTTCATGGTCTCCCTCGTCACGGCGCTGTTCGTGCGCGACCTCATCCCCCTGCCCCTCTACGTCCTCACGCTCCTGCGCTGGCCGGGCACGCTCCTGCTCGCCATCCCGCTCTACATCGTCCGCGGTCCCGCAGAGCTCAGGCCCGGCCTGGCGCCGCGCGTCCTGCTCGCCGTGATCATGGCCCTGCTCATCGCGCTGGCCTTCCTGGAGGCACGCTGGGCCGTGACCGCACTGTACGTCCTCGTGCCGGGCAGCGTGCTCTACGTGGTCTACCGGGGCCTCAGCTGGAGGAAGAGCCTGCCCGGTCCTTCCTGAACGGCTCGAGCCTCACGACGAAGGTCGTGCCGCCTCCCGGCGTGTCCTCGCACGAGATGCCGCCTCCGTGCATCTCGACCACGTGCCGGCAGATCGACAGGCCGAGGCCGGCGCCGTTCTGCTCCGCGGTAGTGAAGAACGGCTCCCAGATCTTCTCCTTGATGTCAGCCGGGATTCCCGACCCGTGGTCCACGATGCGAACGATCAGGTCCCCGTCGACGGCGAGCTGGACGGTGATCGATCCCTTCCCGTCCGTAGCCCTGGCCGCGTTCTTGAGCAGGTTGAACAGCAGGTGCTTGACCTGCCTCGGGTCCATCACGAACGTGGTGAGAGGGCCCTTCTCGAGCTTCAGCTCGATGCTCCTGAAGGAGGGGTGGTACGAGCAGGCGCGGAGCACCTGCTCGACCGGGGCCGCCGGGTCCACGGGACGCGGCGTGAACGGCATGGCCGCGCCCTGGGCGAAATCCCGGATGTCCGAGGCGATCCACACGAGCATCTGCGCCTGCTCCTGGATGATGCGCTTGCGGTACTCCTCGTCCGTGCTGGTGACCGTCTCGTTGACGCCCATGATGATCTGCAGGTGGTTGTTGATCTCGTGCGCCATCTCGGCCGCGAAGCGGCCCACGACCGCGCGCTTCTCCTGATCGATGATCGTCTCCTGCGCCTGCTCGAGCTGGCGGTTCCTGTCGGCGAGCGCGCGGTTCGCCTCGGCGATCTCGGCCGACAGCCTGCCCTGCGACGCCCTCAGATCCTTCCACTCGAGCGCCTGCCGGATGGTGACCTGCATGTCGGTCTCGTCCCACGGCTTGATGATGTAGCGGTAGACGCGGCCCTCGTTGATCGCCATGAGCATGGCCTCGAAGTCCGTGTACGCCGTGAGGATGAGCCGCACGATCTCCGGGCAGAGCTCGCGCACCCTCGCCAGCAGCTCCACGCCCGTCATCCCGGGCATGCGCTGGTCGGCGATGACCATGTCCACGGCCTCGTTCTCGAGGAGCCTCAGGGCCGCCTCTCCGCCCTCGGCCGTGAACACCGCGTAGTCGTCCTCGAGAAGCATCTGGACGGGCTCGAGACTGTCCAGCTCGTCGTCGATTAGCAGTATCGTTCTTTTTGCATTCATATCATCCAGCACTTTCCTCGACATCATGCACGATCTGCACCGTCGTTGTCACGCCTTGATCTCCGCTTCCTGCCGTGTCTGCGCTCCCAGGGCCGGGAGCACCACGACCACCTCGGTTCCCTCGCCCGCCTGGCTCATGATCTCGATGGCGCCTCCGTGATCCGTCACGGTCCGCTTGACGAGCGCCAGCCCGAGGCCCATCCCCTGGCCGGGATCCTTCGTCGTGAAGAAGGGATCGAAGACGCGATCCAGCACGTCCGCCGGGATCCCGCGGCCGTCGTCCTGGACCACGATCCTGACCTTCCCCGGCAGGCGCTCGGTCCTGACGTGGACCCTGCCCGCTCCGTCCACCGCGTGCACCGCGTTCTCCACGAGGTTGAGGATCATCTGCCTGAGCTCCTCCTGCGAGCCGCGCACCGTCCCCGTGGAGCCGAGAACGAGATCCACGTGCACGCTCCTGTCCTCCACGCCGAGCATCCTGATCTCCCGGCGCACGAGGTCGTCGATGTCCACGTCGCTCCAGGCCAGGCTCATCTGGCCGATGGAGTACTGCTGCAGCCCCCTGACGACCTTCGTGATGCGCGACAGCGCGCGCTTCGAGATGGCGTCCATCTTCTCGACGCGTCCGCGCAGATCCGCGACGACGTCCGGATCGCGGTCGTTCCCGTTCTCGAGAACCTTGCGCGAGAGCTTGCGCATCACGGCATGGGCGGAGCGCACCTGGTGCGAGGCGTTCCTCAGCTCGTGCGCCATGCCCGCGAGCAGCGTCTCGAGCGAGGCCGAGTGCCTGCGCGCGGCGACCTCGGACCGCCTCACCTTCGAGAGCAGGAGGCCGCTCACGGCCGCGAGCAGCTCGTCCGCCTCGAACGGCTTCGGGATGTACTCGTCCGCACCCACCTCGTGGCCCTCGATCCTGTGCTCCGTGCTCCCCCGCGCCGTCAGCAGGATCACGGGCGTATCCTGGGTGGCCGGCTCCTGCTTGATGAGCCTGCAGAGCTCGAGCCCGCTCATGCCCGGCATCATGACGTCGCTGATCACGAGATCGGGGTGCTCCCTCTGCAGCACGTCCCAGGCCCGCTCGCCGTCCTGGACGGGCAAGACGTCGTAGAGCTCGCTCAGCACGCGGTGCACGTACTTGAGCAGCTCCGGGTTGTCGTCCACCACGAGCACGCGGGCCGACTTGAAGCCGCTGCCGCTGGTCCTGGGAACGAGCCGCCGCTCCGTGGCCGCCTCGATCCCCATGAACCGGTACTCCGGGCTCGAGAGCACCTCCTCGTTCCACTCCGGCAGGCCGAGGTCCTCCTCCCTGCGTTTGAGCGGGACGGGAACGTCCTCGACGCGCCTGTCCATCCTGTCACCCGGGATCCCGTCCGCCCTGAGCGGCATCTCGACCGTGAACGTGGACCCGCGCCCGATGCTGGACTCGACGCTCAGGCTTCCCATGTGGAGCTCCACGAGCTCCTTGGCCAGGGCGAGCCCGATGCCCGTGCCGCCGCGGATGCGGATCGTCGTGTCGTCCACCTGGTGGAACCTGTCGAAGATCCGCTCCAGGGCGTCCGCGGGGATCCCGATCCCCGTGTCCTCCACGCTCACCACCACCTTCTCGCCGCGCTCCCACACGCTCATGGTGACGCGGCCGCCCTCCTCGGTGAACTTGAGGGCGTTCGTGAGCAGG
>JAFDER010000270.1 GCA_019310245.1 Deltaproteobacteria bacterium | reverse complement strand
TACATCGGGCGCTACCACGACTCCAACGAGGACAGCCGCATGGACGTCACGGCCGACGAGGTGCACGTCTCGGGCGTGGCGCGCAGCCCCGCCTGGATCCGCGCGAGCTTCGAGAGCCAGAGGGACCACTTCGTCGACTTCGGCGTCGTGGAGACGCCGTAGGTCGAGCCTCCACTACTCGCAGATGATCTCGGCGATGGTGTAGCCCGGTATGCGCTCGAGCACGGTCGGGTCCGGCGTGTCGTGCATCCAGGCCAGGAAGATGTGGCCGTTGCCCTCGTCGATGGTGGCGTCGAATGCGGGGGGAATCTCCTGGTCCATGCTCAGCGCGAACGGCTCGCCGGCGGGCGTGCCGTCCGGCCCGAGCGGGAAGATCCACGCGTGGCCGGTGTCGCCGTCGGAGGTGTGGAAGAACGGGTGGACGAAGAAGTGCACGGGGCTGCCCGGCTGGTGGAGCACCACTGGATCGTTGAAGTCGAAGAAATCCATCTCGGAGATGAACGGCTCGTCGACCGAGTGCACGGCCTCTGCCTCGACCGTGTCCGAGACGGTCGACGCGTCGGCCACGGCCGAGACCACGTCGTAGGGCGGGTTCAGGCCGAGCATGGTGAGCGCCGAGGTGGACAGGGCCGCCGCGGCGTACTCGTATGGCGTTCTCCATGCGCCGGCGATGCTCGAGACGTACGGCCCGTAGCCGCCGGGCGTTCCGGTGTCGATGACCACGACGCCGGAGCGCAGGAGCGGAGGCGTGAGGCTGGCCTCGGTCCAGGGCAGGACCACCATCTCGTCGATGCAGTCGGGCCGCGCCGTGAACATCATCTGCGAGTAGTCGCCGACCACGGGTTCGAAGTCCGTGTAGCTCGTGAAGGAGCCCGTTCGCAGGCCTCCCGGGTTCATGAAGTTGCCCCAGATCTGCATGTGCTCCCAGCCTTCGCCGCCATCGACGCGGATGCCGAAGAAGATGTGGGAGCGGCCCGTGGTGGGCGACATGACGGCCGACGGCAGCACGAGGTCACCAGTGGATTCGTGCACCGGCGTCTCGAACAGGCGGTTCATCATCACGTCGAGCGTGCCGCCGGTCAGGTTGTCGAACACCACGACCTCGATGTTGCTCTCACGGTCGAAGCCGCTGCTCTCGCGCTCGTCGACGGTGTAGATCAGGATGATCTCGTCCTCGGTGCGCCGGACGAGCGTGGCGTCGCTTATGCGGTTCGCGTAGGCTATTCCGAAGTCCGAATCGGCCGGCGTCGTGCCCATGAGGTCGAGGTCGGTCAGCTCGATGACGTCGGCCGCCGCCCTCGCGGTCGCGCCCATGATGATCTGGTCGCCTCCGTAGAGCACGACGAGCCTGGAGCCGAGCCGCGTGATCCACACGTTGCCCTGCTGGCATCCGAAGTCGCCCCCGCTGCTCCAGCAGCCCGCCTCGATGTTCGTGCCGCCGTAGCCCGTGGGGAAGAGGAAGTCCTTCGTCCTGTCCAGCCGGCACTCCACGCTCGGTGGCGGCTCGTCCGTGGGCACGTCCTCGGGTCCGTCGGTCGGCACGTCGGGCGAGACGTCCTCCCCGTCCAAAGTGGCGTCCGTGTCCCCGGCCGGGTCCGATGTCCCGTCATCCGCGTCGTTGTCGATGGTGAAATCCGTGGCGCACGCCCAGAGCAGGGCGGCGCATGCAAGCAGGGCAAAGCTCTTCGATTGGTGCATGGATACAGTATAAGGGAGCCCGGGCGGCCGGGCAACGATCGGGCGCGTACGAGCCTCTTCGCTCGGGGCCATGGAAGCTCAGGCCAAGCTTACATTGTCAGTGTAGGGGTCTGCCCCTTACTCGATGATGGGGCAGCTGATCTCGGTGACGGCGAAGCCCGGGATGTCGGCCGTGAGGACCGTTCCCGTCTCCATGTGGCGGGCCAGGTAGATGGCCCCGGTCTCGGGGTTGATCGTGGCGTCGAAGGCGGGCATGACGTGCTGGCCCGTGCTGACGAAGAGAGGCTCGCCGCCCGCCGTGCCGTCCTCGCGCAGGGGGAAGATGCCCACCATCGCGTTGCCAAACTCATCGTAGAAGGGGTGGATGTAGTAGTGGAAGCCCGTGGTGGGATCGTGCAGGACCACGGTGTCCGTGACGTCCCAGGTCAGGAAATCGCCCGTGCCCGAGTAATTGATCTCCTCGAAGACATCCCGACCGGTGATGGACGTGCCGTCGATCTCGTCGCCCACGATCACCGCCGAGTCGAGCTGGTAGGGCGGCGCCAGGGGTGTCTCGGGCACGTACTCGCTGTTCGTGGTCACGGCCGTTGCGGCGTACGTCCCGGGCGCCCTGAACGTGCCCGCCACGCTGGCCGTGGTGCTCCTCGTGCCCTCGAAGACGAGCTTGCCCATCGTGCTGCCCGGGGTGATGGCGCCGTGGTGGACCCACAGGCCGCTCCCGATCGACGCGGGGGTGCGGACGATCTCCATGAACGGGATGACCAGCGTGCCCTCGCTCACGTCGGGCCGCCCCACGTAGAAGGTGCCCGTCATGTCGGGCTGCATGGGATGGAACTCGTCCGAGAAGGCAATGCCTCCCCCGTCGAACACGTCCCGCGTGAGCGTGGCGCCGAAGAGCTGGTTCGTCTCCCACCCCGTCCAGTCCGTGAGCTGGACGAGCACGTGCAACGAGCTCGAGTCCCGCATGTAGACGCCCCTGGGATTGAGCAGGGCTCCCATCGATTGGGGCACCCCGGGCTCCAGGAGCACGTCCTCGTCGTAGTCCATGGTGTCCGAGCCCGTGATCGTGACCGCGACCCGCCTGATGTTCCAGGAGGGGCCGCCCGTTGCGTCCTCGTCGACGGCCGAGACGAGCAGCACGTCCCAGTCCTCCGTGCGCTCCACGAGAGATCCGCCCCTGATGTTCGTGTCGTAGGGGGCCGAGTCGTGGATGATCATCTGGGAGCGGATCCTCAGGTCGCCCACGCCGAGCATGTTGGCGATCAGCCGTGCGCCCGGATCCACGACCACGCCCTCCGAGCCGTGGATGACTATCAGGTTGGCTCCCTGCTCCATGATCCAGATCGCTGTCGCCATGCAGTCGCCGCTCGAGGGATCGCACCCGAACGGGATGTGGGTCGTGGTGGGAAAGACGTTCGCCACGTCCCTGATCTGCCTGCAGTTGACCTCGGGAAGAGGCCCGTCGGGCAGGACGTCGCCCGGCACGTCCCCGGGTGCGTCCCCGGGTGCGTCGCCCGGGCCGTCCGTGTGGGTGTCGCCGCCCGTGTCGGACGCGTCATCTGCGGACGTGTCTTCTTTCGAGAAGTCGGTGGTGCAGCCAGCGGCGAGCACGGCGCACAGTGCTGCGAGTCTCATCGTTGTGTCGAGCATGTGGGTATCATAGCGCGTTTTTTTCATCATGGATCAATGTTCCGCGATGTCGTCGGGTTGGACCTCTCAGTCCGGCTCGTAGCACATCGATCGGGCGAGGCGGGCGAGCAGGGGCATGACGTCGGCCCAGCCGGCGAGGGCGTGCTCGTCGCTCACGATGCGCTTGACCATCAGGCCGTCGGCTCTCGCGAGCAGGCCGCCCTCCGATGTCTCGACGTTGAATCCCGTGCGCTTGATCTGCTCGAGCAGCCCACGCGCCTCGGGCGAGAGCTGCAGCGTGGTCTCCATGGCGTCGCCGCTGCCGGGCAGCTCGCACGCGAGCAGGACGAGCGCGCGCGGCCGGATCTGCTTGGCCGCGGGCACGGGGTCGATCTCCACGAGCACGGGGCAGCCCTGGACGTCGAGCGCCGCGGAGTCGTTGTACGAGCCCTTCGTCAGGTCGTGCACGTCGTAGGGTCCCGCCCAGTGCTCGTCCAGCCACGCGACGGTGCCCTGCAGGCCGCCCAGGATCCTGCCCCTGTACTGGGCGCACAGCGCGTCCAGGCCCCGCCGCAGCATGCTCCTCCTCGATCTCTGCCAGAGGATCACGCCGGCCATGGTGCCGATGACGGCCAGGGTCATCGCCCACATGAGGAAGATGGCCGGCGAGTACTCCTCGCTGCCCGTGAGCATGCCTATCGTGAAGAAGAACGTGCCTCCCCCGAGCGGCAGGAGGAGCGAGCCGCCGATGAAGTAGACGAGCTTCGTGCCGCCGATGGCGCTCCTGTAGATCGCCGCCATGCCGCGTCGCTCGGCGCGGTACCTCTCGAGCCGCGCGCGCCGCGCCTCGGCGCGGGCCCGGTCCATGACCTGGCTCTGCGCGTCGTGCGACGGCAAGATCGCTGCGCCGCAGTGCCGGCACGCCTCCACCGCCTGTCCCGCCTGCAGTGCGTTCGGGGCGCCGCACGACGGGCACGTGACCGTGGCTCCGGCCACCTGCGTCTGCTTCTTCCTGCGGCCTATCGTGAAGTACCAGGCGAAGTAGATGATCACGCCCACCGCGGTCGCGCCCATGGCTCCGAAGTTGATGTAGTACACCTTGTCCTGCGGCAGGATGCCGCTTCTGAGCAGGAGCAGGCCGCCCATGACGCAGAGCATGGGCAGGCCGCCCATGAGACCGAAGGCCATGACGTAGGTCCAGATCATCCTCTTGCCGGCCATCTGGTCCGTGGTCTTGTGCCACGCGGCCGCGTGGTCGCGCTCGCGCTTCGCCACGGCCACCTGGTCGTGCACGTTTTCCGAGTAGCTGCGCAGCTCCTCGAGCAGCGCAGGGTCCACCCTCTGTGCGTGGCCGCAGTAGGTGCACGTGACCTCTTCCGGGAGCCCCTGCACCTCGAACGAGGCGTTGCAGTTCTCGCACCGGATGGTCCGCGCCGCGCTCATGGCCAGAGACTACACGCCCCACCGGGGAGCGCGCAACGATATCCCTGCTCCGTGGAGGGTGACGCCGGCCGGGTCCGCTCTATTGGCGTGCACAGGAGACGACACACATGAACGATTTCCGATATGCATCTCTTCTCTATTCTGCCTTCATTCTCACGGCCTGTGCAGCACCTCTCCAGAGCCTGCCCGAGGTCGCCGTCGCGGATCACGAGCCACCCGGCGTGTGCATGGTCGTGGACGTTGTGAAGGCGAACGGCGAGAGCGAGCAGGGCGCGATGGAGGCGCTCCAGGCCAAGGCCGCGCGCCGCGGGGCCGACTTCGTCCACGTCTACCACTCGAGCGAGATGGGAGGCGGAGGCCACCACCTCGAGGGCACGGCCTTCAACTGCCGGGACGCCTGGACGGTCTCGATGCGCTGACGCTCCCGGGCTGAGCTCAGTCCCACATGGACTGGAAGAAGATGGCGCGGTACCAGCCGCCCGGGATGTCGGTGCAGCGTATGTCGTGGTAGGCCACGGCCTCGTCCACCATGATCGTGTAGTCGCCCCACTCGCCCACGTACCCGATGGTGGAGTCGAAGACGAGCGCGCTGCCGGCGTACTCGTAGTCCACGAGGAGCGCCTGCCGCTCGAGGCTGTAGCAGTCGCCGGGCGCGCGGTCGCAGAAGCCTCCCACGGCCGAGATGGTGAGCGGCGAGAAGAAGCCCGGGTCCGAGGACGGGACGGGCTCGCTCGAGTCGATGCCGCCCACGAGCACGTCGCCGTCCGTCCAGCTCAGCGTGAACCACCTGTTGATCCAGTGGATGGGGTCCGTGACGTACCTGAACTCCACGGTCTCGCCCTCCCACAGCGGCAGCCAGCCGTAGGGCCCCAGGTAGACCTCGAGGCTGTGTTCGTGCACGTCGCCCGGCCCCGTCCAGCAGGTCATGCGCACGAACCACAATCCATCTTCGTCCGCCCTCTCCGAGTCGAGGGTGCAGGTCTCGTCCTCGTCGATCCAGCCGGGCCACTCGGAGCCGTCCACGCTCCAGCTCACCTCCGGGCCGTAGGGCTCGGGGCTCGGCTCGGGGCATGCGCCCCCGTCGGGCATGATGTCGGCCGGGATG
>JAFDER010000269.1 GCA_019310245.1 Deltaproteobacteria bacterium | reverse complement strand
CTCGGCCCTCTGGAGGCACGCACGGCTCAGGCGCGTCGAGGTGCTGGCCGAGAAGCTGGGCCTGTTCGGCGACGCCGAGGTGCTCGTCAAGGAGGCGCTGGGCGACAAGGCCAAGGACAGGGAGCTCATGTTCCTCCTGGCCCGCGTCCTGCGCGGCGCCCAGGACTGGTCAGGCGTGGAGTCGGTGCTGGACCGCCTCATCCAGTCGGCTCAGCCCGCCGAGGCCGCGGGCCTGTGGGTGGAGCGGGGACGCATGGCCCTGGCGCTCCGCGACGGCCCGCGCGTGGCGAACTGCTTCAAGAAAGCCGCCCAGCTCTGCCTGGAGGCGCCCGGGGCGTTCGGCACGGTCGCCTCGTTCGCCGCCGACATGCCGCCCGACGACGTCATCCACCTCGTCAAGGACGTGCTGTTCCACGCGCCCGCCGGCCGGCCGGAGGCCACCGGACCGATGCACCTGCTCGCCGCCCAGCTCATGACAAGGCAGGACCACGGGCCGGCGGCCGAGGGCGAGGTGAGGCTCGCCCTCGAGCAGATGCCCGGGAGCGCGGACGCCTGGATCCTGCTGGCATCCACCACGCGGGACCACGACGAGGCGTACCGGGCGCTCCAGCAGGCGCTCCGCCTCGACCCCTTCAGGCGCGATATCTTCCAGGGCCTCGTCGAGCGGGGCAGGAAGAGCCCTCGGCTCGGCGAGATCCGCCAGCGCGCGGCCCAGGTCCTCACGGCCTTCGGCAGCTACGACGCCGCCGTCCAGGCCGACAGGCCGCCCGCGGGAGACCGGCGGCTGCAGCGGGCCGAGGTCGTCACGTGGGTGGTCCACCCGGCCGAGCCGCGCAGGGCCCTGGAGCTCCTCGCCTCGGCGGGCTTCAAGATCGGCACGCTCTTCACCCAGCCCCGCTTCGGAGTCCTCGAGCCACTGCCGCAGACGAACGAGGTGGGCCGCCAGCTGGATCTCGTGGCGCGGATGTTCGGGGTCGAGCAGTACGACGCCTACTACTCCAAGGAACCCTCCGTCACGGCCGCCATGTGGCTCGACGAGCGTCCGAGCGTCATCGTTGGACCGTCGATCGCGGCGGCTCCGCAGCCGCTCCTGCGCTTCCACCTCGGCCGCATCTTCGCCCTCCTGGCCTCGGGGAGCGCGATCGCCGCCCTCCTGCCTCCGACGGAGACCAGGAGGCTGGTGGAGGCCCTGGCCGGCCAGACGATCGTGAACATCGGCGAGCCCGACCACGTCCAGCGCGTGGGCAGGGCACTCGGATGGATGGCGCGACGCGCCGTGGCCCAGCCGGGCCGCGACTACGCCGCGGCGCCCGAGGACATGAGCGGCTGGCAGGAGGCCGCGCGGCTCACGTCGAACCGCGGAGGCCTCCTGGCCTGCGCCGACTTCTCGGCCGCACGCACGGTCCTGCACTCCATGGCGGGCGTGCCGCTCCCCTCGCCCGGCTCGCCCGAGACCTGGGAGGCCTCGCGCTCGGTCCCCGACCTGGGCGATCTTCTCGACTACGCCGTGAGCCAGGAGTACGCATCGGCCCGCTCGCGGATCGCGTGAGCGCGGCCGGGCTCTCCGCATTAAGGATGTGATCATGAAGGTAAACGAGAAAAAGGTCAGCCCCTCGTCCGTCATCGGAACGGCCTCGATCGACCTCATGGGAGAGACGGTGGAGCTTCCCATCGTCGAGGGCTCCGAGGGGGAGAGGGCCATCGACATCCGCACCCTCAGGAAGAGGACGGGCTACATCACGCTGGACGACGGCTACACGAACACCGGCTCGTGCGAGAGCGCCATCACGTTCGTCAACGGCGAGGATGGGATCCTGCGCTACGGCGGCTACCCGATCGAGCAGATCGCCAGGAGCACCACGTTCCCGGAGGTCGCGCTGCTCCTGCTGCAGGGCGCACCGCCGCCCGCACGCGAGCTCAAGCGCTTCTCGCAGAAGCTCACCGAGCACGCCATGCTGCACGAGGGGCTCCGCCACCACTTCGTGGGCTTCCCCCCGGAGGCCCACCCCATGGCGATCCTCTCGGCCATGATCAACTCGGTCTCCTGCTACCATCCCGACCTGCTGCGCATCGGCGACGAGGAGCACCTGCTCGATGCCGCAGCGAAGCTGCTGAGCAAGGTCCGCACGATCGCCGCTTTCTCCTACAAGAAGTCGCTCGGCGAGCCCATGATCTACCCTGACGCCGAACGCGGCTACGTGTCGAACTTCCTGCACATGATGTTCTCCAAACCCTATACAGAGTACGAGCCGTCCGACGAGGAGGTCCGCGCCATCCAGCTCTTCTTCATCCTGCACGCCGACCACGAGCAGAACTGCTCGACCGCGACGGCCCGCATGGTGGGCTCCTCCGGCGCAAACCTGTTCGCATCGGTCGCCGCGGCCGTCTGCGCACTGTGGGGTCCCCTGCACGGCGGGGCCAACACCAACGTCATCAAGATGCTCGAGAAGATCCACGAGGGAGGCGACTCGCTCTCCGCCACGATCGACAGGGTCAAGCGCAAGGAGGAGCTGCTGTGGGGCTTCGGACACCGCGTCTACAAGAGCTCCGACCCGCGCGTGAAGCTGCTTCGCAAGGCCTGCCACGACGTGTTCCAGGCCAAGGGGATTTCAGACCCCCTGCTCGACATCGCCCAGGAGCTCGAGCAGATCGCGGTCAAGGACGACTACTTCGTCGAGCGCAAGCTCTACCCCAACGTGGACTTCTACTCCGGCATCCTCCTGCGCGCGATCGGCATCCCCCTGAACATGTACACGGTCATGTTCGCCATCGGCCGCATGCCCGGCTGGATCGCCAACTGGGCCGAGAGCTGGAGGCACGGCTCGCGCATCCACCGCCCCCGTCAGATCTACACGGGCTCGACGGAGCGCGACTTCGTTCCCATCGATCGCAGGTAGGTCTCCTGATCAGAAGCTGGTGATCTTCCAGGCGCTGCCTTCCGCGTGAAGGCGGATCTCCTCGAACTCCCTGCCCTCCCACTCGAGCTTGACCTTCACCACGGCCGTCACGCCGTCAGGGCCCATCGTGGTCTTGACGATGGATGCCCCCTTGAACATGCCCGCGATCTCTGAAAGGTCATCCGCGCTCACGTTCTTCTCGAGGATGGCCTGGAACTCCTTGTCCGAGCGGATCGAGAAGCACTGGCTCAGCACGTCCGCATCCTTCTTGGCGGCCGCCTCGATGAACGTGAGAATCACGTCCTCGGGGCCGGAGAGGGCGGGGTCGCGTGCGAGCTCCAGCGAGGCCGGCAGAACCGTTCCGGAGGCAGGCGGCGCGTTCGCGGCAGGCGGCGAGCATGAAGCGAGGATGGTGAACGAGATGATGAATGCGTGACGCATGGGATCCCCTTCCGTCAGAAGTAGAAGCGCATCTCGAGAAAGAGCATGAGCGGCATGAGGCCGAACTCGCTCTCGATGGAGGGCTCGTGCGTGGGCGGGCCCAGGTCCTCGACCGGCTCCTCGCCCCAGGGCACGAGCACGCCGAGCATGGCGTCGATCTCGTCGGCGATGTTGTAGAGCAGCATCATGGAGGCCAGGCCCGAGTAGTCCGTTGTGTTGAACAACGCCATGGCATTGAACCGCAGGATCGGGATGATTTCGAGGCCCGCGCTGAGACCCACGTAGTGCCGACCCATGAAGGGCACGTCGTCGGGGTAGAAGCTCGTGAAGCGCGTGAGGTAGAGGGACGTGCGGTCCGCGCCGTCCGAGACGTACATGTACTCGGCGCTGATGGAGAGGTTCTGCCAGGCGTGCATGTAGTCGAAGCCGACGGCGAGGCGGCCGTGGATGTCGTCGAGGTACCCGCCGTCCCGGTCATGGTCGTCCAGCTTGAAGTCGCCGTGAGCGTCCGGGAAGCCCGCGTGGCCCTCCGCGCGCACGCCGAAGGGTCCCAGCTCGCCCTGCAGGGAGGCACCCACGATCCAGCGTTCGGCCACCTTGCCGCCCAGGAGCGCCCACTCGAAGTTCCACAGGATGGTGGAAAGGCGCGCCAGCAGAGCCGAGCGGCCCCAGGCGGGCACGTCGTCCGTGCCGTAGCCCATCACGCCGACCAGCTCGACCGTGGAGAGCATCCCGGTCGTCACCCCCATCTGGATCGCGTCCACGCCCGGCTTGTACATCTGGTTGATGGCCGTGGGGCTGAAGGGCGCGAAGAAGTCGTTCGGGGTGAAGATGTTCGTGGTCGTGTAGTTCACGGGGAAGCGGCCGAAGGTGAGCGAGACGCGGTCCACCTCGAGGTTGAAGGAGAAGCGGTCGACGCCCATCTGGCCTTCCATGCCCCGGCTATCGAGGAAGTCCCACGAGAGGTACGTCGTGCGGTACGGCGTCTCGAACGATCCCACGGTCGCGAACGTGCCGCCGGTCAGGGCCGCGGGCGCGTAGGAGAAGTCTGCGTACAGGTTGACGTCGTAGTCCACGTACGGTCCGAGGTCTCCGTCGAGCAGAAGCCTGAGCACGGCCGCCGCCAGCCCGCTATCCGTCTCGGGGAAGAAGAGCGGCACGTCCGGGTAGTGCAGGTAGACGCCGGTGAGCCGCGCGCCTCCGATCGCCTCCAGCGAGTAATCGCCCTTCTCCACGCTGCCGATGGCCAGGGCCGGGGCGGCGGCGAGGAGGAGGGAGGCACCGAGGAGAAGCCCTGCCGGGCGGGCGAGCATTCCCCTAGCTCCTCACCTCGTCGCTCTCCACCTTGCCGTCGACGAGGTGAACGACCCGGCGCGCGCGCTCCATGACGCGGGGGTCGTGGGTGGAGAAGATGAAGGTGGCGCCGCGCTCCTTGTTGAGCCGCTCCATGATGGAGAGCAGCTTGTCCGCGGTCTCCGAGTCCACGTTGGCCGTGGGCTCGTCTGCAAGGACCACGGCAGGGTCGGAGGCGATGGCTCGCGCGATGGCCACGCGCTGCTGCTGGCCGCCCGAAAGCTGGTCGGGGCGCCGCTTCTCCATGCCGCCCAGCCCCACCTCGTCGAGGAGCTTCATCACGCGCTCGCGGCGCTCCGACGCGCTGACGCCCTGCAGGGCGAGCACGATCTCGGCGTTCTCGTAGGCCGTGAGCACGGGCACGAGGTTGTAGGCCTGGAACACGAACCCGATGCGGTCGCGCCTGAGCCGGGAGAGGGCCGAGCGGCTCATGGTGGCGAGATCCTTGCCCTCCACGATCACCGTGCCCGAGCTCGGCTTGTCGAGGGCGCCGATCAGGTTGAGG
>JAFDER010000268.1 GCA_019310245.1 Deltaproteobacteria bacterium | reverse complement strand
CTCGCCGCATCCCCGGCCACCTTGAGCATCTCGACCATCGCCTCGTCCACGTCCCGCCCATCGATCGCCCTCGACAGCGCGGACGCGGCGTCGCGGACCTGCTCGATGTGCCAGTCCTTCTCCGAGCGCGCCTTGAGCACGTTCATCTTCCCTCTCGCGCTCTCCTCGCGAAGGACCGCGAGATCCGTGCTCAGGGTCGAGATGGCATTCGTGATGTTCTTGCGGTACTTGCGCCTCTCGCGCTCCACCTTCTCCATCCGCTCGACGATCTCCTTCTTGCGCGCCTCGATCTCGCGAATCTCGCTCGCGGCCTCGCGCCCCCTGTGAAGGCTCTCGCTCTTCTCGGTATCCTCGTGCTCGTCCGAGCCGTCGATCTCGAAGTAGGAGGTCCAGCCGGACTTCACCGGGATCTCCTTGAGCTGGAGGATCTCGGTCACGCTGTCGCGCTCCTCGACGCCGTAGACGTACAGGCCGCTCGACTTGAGCGCGTGCACGAGCTCGAAGGCGTCGGTGTAGCGGTCCTCGGGCCTCTTCTCGAGCATCCTGAGGAGGATCACGTCGAGCAGGTCCGTCACATCCGGACGGAAGGTCTTCACGGGCTCGGGAAGCTCCTCGAGGTGGCCCCTGACCACGTCCGGCAGGTCGTGTGACTGGAAGGGCGAGCGCCCCGCGAGCAGCTTGTACATGACGCACGCGAGCGAGTAGATGTCCGAGGCCTTGGTGGGCTCCTCTGCCTTGAAGAGCTCGGGAGGCATGTACGGAGGAGTGCCCATGACCGTTCCCGAGGCGGTGAGCCTGGTCTCCTTGAGGGCGTAGGCGATGCCGAAATCGAGCAGCTTGACGAAATCGTCCATGCCCTCGTACCGGGTCAGGAGGATGTTGCTCGGCTTGATGTCGCGGTGGACCACGTCCACGGAGTGGGCACAGGACAGGGCCTCGGCCGTCATGGACATGATCGAGAGCACGGTGGGCACGTCGAACCGGCGCCCCCTCTTGATCTGGCTCTTGAGCGTCTCGCCCTCGAGAAGCTCCATCACGATGCATATCTGGTTCTCCGACATGACCATGTCGAAGACCTCGACGATGTTGCGGTGCTCGATCGTGGCGCAGATCCGCGCCTCGCGGAACGTCCGCTGGCGGAACTCCTCGTCCATGGCGAGCGAGGGCTTGAGCGCCTTGATGGCCACCTCGCGGTTCATGTACTCGTGCCTCGCCGCGTACACGTCTCCCATGCCGCCCGCGGCCAGCTTCGAGATGATCCGGTAGCACCCGCCGATCAGCTTGCCGACGAGGGGATCCTGGCGCTCCTCGAGCTCCGTGCCGTCGATGAGGCACATCCCCAGCGAGTCGGGGAAGATGTTGTTGCACTTCGGGCAGATCTTCATGCGCTCGGCCCATCCTGCGGGCCGACCAGTATTATAAGGGACCTTGCACGGCCAGGGAAAGAGCCGGGATCCCGGCCCTCGAGGATTCCACGGGCGAGCGCACCATGTTACTGTCAGGGCGTGTTCGGCATGGGAATCCTTGAGATGCTCATCATCATCATCGCCATTGCCTCTGCGCTGGTGGTCGCCGTGGTGGGCGTCGCGCTCCTCGTCCTGCTCGTCCGGCACCTGAGCTCCGACGGCGACGCCGACTAGCTCCGGGAGACTCCTGCGTCGCGTGCTGATATGGTGATCCGGTGAGATTGAAGCTGCCCTGCACGCTCGCCGCGTGCGCCGCCCTCGCCCTGCCCTCCGTGGCGCTCGCCGGCAAGTTCGAGAAGGGGCCGTGGCTGCAGAACGTCACGACGGACTCCATCGTGGTCGTGTGGGAGGCCACGCAGGTGGAGTCCATCACGCCGAGCGTGGAGTACGGGCTCACCACGGACTACACGGAGGGAGTCGTGGATGCGGCGCACGCCGACGTGAACGGGCATCCCGTGTACACCGCCGCGATCGCGGGCCTGAGCGCGGAGACGACCTACCACTACCGGGTCAGGAGCGGGAGCGCCGAGTCCCTCGATGCCACGTTCCGCACGGCGCCCGCGGCCGGCGCGTCGGGCATGCGCATCTACGTGGTGGGCGACAACCGCTCGAACCCCTCGGTGTGGTCCACCATCGCACGGCTGATCCACGACGACATGAACATGCACCCGGACAGCCGTCAGACGCTGATCCTCAACACGGGCGACGTGGTGGCGGACGGCAGGGAGTACGACGACTGGGACATGCTCTGGCCTCCGGCCCAGGCGGCGCTGCGCGTCCTGCCCCTGTACGTGTCGTTCGGAAACCACGAGGATCGGGGCGGCGACGTGGCGGACGGGTACATCTACGGCTACTTCGACCTGCCCTACTCCACGTCGGGCTCCACGGACGAGAAGTGGTACTCGCTGGCTCACGGCAACGTGCACGTGACGGCCATCTCGCTCTACGACGACGCCGGATACACGTCCGGTGAGCAGTACGACTGGATCGTCTCGGACCTCGCCGCCGCGGCGGCCGATGCGGACACCGCGTGGACCGTGGGCCTCATGCACTTCACGCCCTGGTCCCTCGGAAGCCACGACGAGGCCGACGCGGCCACCGTCCGCGACACGTTCCATCCCCTCTTCCGGGACAACGGAGTGCAGATCGTCTTCGGCGGGCACAACCACATCTACGCGCGCTACGAGCCCGTGGAGGGCGTGACGTACATCACGTGCGGAGGCGCAGGCGCGAGCCTGCACACGGACGCGTACGATGCGTGGAGCGGCGCCACGCTGGCCCACTTTGCCGGGATCCACAGCTTCTGCATCGTGGACGTGGGCGACGACGTCATGGCCGTCCGTGCGGTGGATCTCGAGGGCGCGGTGTTCGATCGCGTGACCCTGGGAGGCACCGAAACGGACCGGCCGCCCTTCGCCGAGGCGGGCCCACCGACGATGACCGCCGTGGGCGAGGCCGTCACGCTGGACGGCTCCGGCAGCTTCGATCCCGAGGACGCGGCGCTCGCCCACGCATGGACGCAGATCGAGGGACCGTCGGCGGTCCTGGACGACGAGACCTCCGCCACGCCCTCGTTCACTCCCGCCGCCGAGGGGCGCCACACCTTCGAGCTCATCGTGAGCGACGGGACGAACAGCTCGGCACCGGACTACGCGGTCGTGGACGTCCACGCCGGCGTGCTCAGGTTCTAACCGGTCGCCGACACGTACGTGAGCGCCGCGGACACATCATCGAACCACGACGACTCCGGGGAGCTGCAGATCGACATCGGGCCCGAGTACTCGCCCACCTCGGAGCGGCACTCGTACCTGCGCTTCGACGTGGCGGGTGTCGAGGGCACCGTCGCCCGGGCGGTGCTCAGGCTCTGGTGCACCAACGACGGATCGAACGCGCAGGTCTTCACGTCGTCCAGCGTCGCCTGGCCGGAGGATGAGCCCACGTGGGATGCGCCCCTGCCGGTGGATGGTCCATACGCGGGAGCGCACGCCTTCCCCGCGCAGGACTCGTGGTCATCCTCCGACGTGACCGGGGCCGTGACGGGCGACGGGCCCGTCACGCTGATCTTCCTTCCCACGGGCACCGACGGCTCCGACTTCTCGTCGCGCGAGAGCGTCCACCCACCCGAGCTCGTCGTCGCGTACACGACCGGCGCGACGCAGGCCCCCTCCTGCTCCATCCAGGTCACCTCGCTGAGGGTCGAGCCCCGTGAGCGCTTGATCTTCACGGCATCGGCCGCTGCAGCCTCACCGGCGACCATCACGTCGTACG
This sequence comes from Deltaproteobacteria bacterium, assembly GCA_019310245.1. Lineage (GTDB taxonomy): Bacteria > Myxococcota_A > Polyangia > DRWM01 > DRWM01 > JAFDER01. Next base: position 2,247 of record JAFDER010000268.1, on the reverse strand, counting down.
CGTGGGACTTCGACCATGACCTCTTCTCCCTCGACGTCCAGGCCTCGGGCGAGGTCGTGGAGCACGCGTACCCCGAAGCGGGCACGTACGTCGCTGCCCTCAGGGTCACCGACAGCGAGGGGCGCGAGGCGATGTCCACCATTCGCATCGAGGTCGCGGCCCCCGGCCCGGAACCCGAGGACGGATCTCGAGGGTGCGGCTGCTCTCTCGTGTGGTGATCTGAACGAGCGGCGCTACGGATACTCGCACACCACCCCGTCCACGATCCCGGTGGTGTACCCGCCCGAGCCGAGAGACCAGTGGTGGGAAGACAGCCACCCGCAGGCCGAGCGCGTCTGCGCGTAAGAATCGTATCGCGTGGCGAAGTAGTCGTGGCCGTTGCAGCCCTCGCCGTCGTAGGCGTACTTCACGTCGTCCGTGTAGGCGGGGCTGACGAGCAGCGCGTTGACGATCCAGCTCTGGGCCATGATCCAGCCCGGCGAGCAGTACGTGGAGATGCTCGCATCGTAGGCCCCCCAGTTCGTGGTCGGGCCCCGGCAGCCGACGACGTTCGACGCCCAGGTCACCTCGGTCGTGCCGTCCGCGCACCCGCTGACGACGAACTGCTTGTGGATGACCACGGGGTTGCCGCCCGAGACCTGGGTCACGATCCCGGTCTCGCTCGTCACGTACTGCGACGACCCGCTCAGGCCCGTGTACGGCGTTGCCACGCCCGCGGCGATCGGGTCCGTCGTGCCGACCACGTTGATGGACGAGCTCGTGGCGCTCGCCTGCGAGGTGATGCTCAGCAGGCCTGAGCTGTTCATGATCTGCCACGACGTGTCGAAGTAGTTGCACGCGATGACCACGCCGCCCGAGTTCACGAACGAGGTCAGGGTCGCGGACCAGGTCGCTCCTATCGTGGAGCCGGAGCCGCCGGACTCCATCTCGTAGATGAGGAGTACGTGGTTGCCCGGAAGCCTCGAGTCGAGCAGTGTGTAGTCGGTCAGCGGCGAGACGAAGGCCACGGTCCGGCCCAGCGCCGACGCCCGCGTCGTGATGGCCGTGTTCGTCCTGGCGACCTCGCCGGTCACGTCGGCGTACTGTGTGTATCCCAGCACGTTGACCGTGCCGGTCGTGTTGGCGAGCAGCACGGCGTTTCCGATGATGTTGACCATGCTGGTGTTCGAGGAGAAGTAGTCGTGGCCGATCATGACGGCATGCCCCGCGCCCGTGGTCGAGATGGGAGTGCAGGTGTACCCGTCGCCCGTGTAGCCCGAGTTGCACGTGCAGGTGTAGGTGCCGGGCCCCGTGTACGTGCACGTGGCGTTCGTGTCACACGTGTCGGTTGGCGCACTCGTCGATGTCCGTGCAGGTGTAACCGTCGCCGTCGTAGCCGGCGTTGCACGCGCAGGTGTAGGAGCCCGGCGTGTTCGTGCACGTGGCGTTCACGTCGCACGTGTCCGTGCCGGCCGAGCAGTGGTTGATGGGCGTGCAGGTGTACCCGTCGCCCGTGTAGCCGGAGATGCACGCGCAGGTGTAGGTGCCGGGCCCCGTGTACGTGCACGTGGCGTAGGTGTGGCACGTGTGCGTCCCCGCGGTGCAGTGGTTGGTGGGCGTGCATGTGTACCCGTCGCCCACGTACCCGGTGTTGCACGTGCAGTCGTACGTGCCCGGCCCCGTGTAGATGCAGGTGGCGTTCGTGTCGCACGTGTCCGTGCCCGCGGAGCAGTGGTTGGTCGGATCGCACGTGAATCCGTCGCCCGAGTAGCCCGTGTTGCACGTGCAGTCGTACCCGCCGTCCGTGTTCGTGCACGTGGCGTTCGTGTCGGGCGCACTCGTCGATGTCCGTGCAGGTGTAACCGTCGCCGTCGTAGCCGGCGTTGCACGCGCAGGTGTAGGAGCCCGGCGTGTTCGTGCACGTGGCGTTCACGTCGCACGTGTCGGTGCCCAGGGCGCACTCGTCGATGTCCGTGCACGTGAACCCGTCGCCCTCCCAGCCGTCGTTGCACACGCAGGTGGGGCCCGTCTCGGTGTTGTAGCAGGTGGCGTTCGTGTCGCACACGATCCCGGTGCCGTCGCAGTCGCACATGTCCGGGATCCCGTCGCCGTCCTCGTCCAGCCGGTCATCGCCGCCCGGGCACAGGTCGCACCCGTCCGGCACCGTGTCGCCGTCCTCGTCCAGCCGGTCGTCGTGCCCCGGACAGGCGTCCACCACGTCGCACACGCCGTCGCCGTCCGAGTCCGCGCAGTCCTCGGGCAGGTCCA
>JAFDER010000267.1 GCA_019310245.1 Deltaproteobacteria bacterium | reverse complement strand
CTCCGCTCGGGCTGTGTGACCTGTGTCCCCCGGATTGCGCTCTTCTTATAGGAGACGACGTCCATTTGGCAAGCGCAAATGCGGTCGAGCCGGTCTTTTTGGAATTCGTGACTCTCAAGATTGACAAATGGTTGATGAGAACTAGTATTAATGTCTTCTGAATTCCGCTGAAAAGGCGGTGGAAAATCACACCCTTAGTGAAGAATTGGGGTTTGGTCATTAACGACAAGTCCGGCGCATCCAGGAAGCCCATCATCGGGAGGACCCGCGAGCTGGAGGACCTCCAGGACCTGCTCAGGAAGGTCATGGAGGAGAAGAAGCCCGCGATGGTCACGGTCATCGGCAACAACGGGATCGGCAAGACGCGCATCCTGACCGAGTTCCTCGGCGGTGCCCGGGCCGAGTACAAGGACCTCAAGGTCTACCGCGGCATCGCGCAGCCCCAGGGAAGGCCGTTTGGCGTCTTCTCGAGGATCCTCAGGACCCGTTTCGGAATCTTCGAGGGCCTCGAGCCCGCGAAGGTCCAGGATCAGTTCCGCAGGGAGATCTCTGATCTCTTCGGGGACCGGCGGGTCACCGAGTTCCTCCACTTCCTCGGCTCGTTCGTGGACGTCAGGTTCCCCGACAACCCCTTCCTCAATACCATGGAGGAGCATCCGGAGCAGTTCGAGCAGATCAGGCGCACGATCCTGCAGAGGTTCTTCGAGGAGGACGCGGGCAAGAATCCCATCATCCTCACGTTCGAGGATCTGCAGTTCGCGCGCCGCGAGGCCCTTTCCATCATCAGGTACCTGGGCGAGAACCTGCACGACGTGCCCATCCTGCTCGTCTGCGTCTCGGCGCCGGAACTGTTCGTCCAGAGGCCAGACTGGTTCGAGGCCCCGGAGGGCCACTTTCGCATCGAGCTCGGTCCGCTCTCGAGGATCAACACCGAGCGGCTGCTGACGAACCTCTTGCCGGAGTTCGAGGACCTTCCGGATCAGCTCGTCCAGACCGTGTGCAACATGTCCGGCGGAAACCCGTTCTTCCTCGAGCAGCTCGTGCAGATCCTCAAGGAGAACAAGACCATCGAGCAGGACGCCAAGGGCGTGTGGTCCATTCACCTCGAGAGGCTCAAGGCCCTGAGACTTCAGCTCAGCGTCGAGGAGGCGATCCAGGTCCGCAACGGCGCGCTCACGCCGGCAGAGCGGGACATCCTCGAGAAGGCCCTGTGCATGGGATCGATGTTCTGGCTGGGAGGCCTCGTGGCCCTCGGCCGCCTCGATCTCAAGCCTCCACCCATCTGGGGGGGCACCGAGGACGTCGCGATCCAGATCCGCGAGCTGCTCGATGGCCTGGTCAAGCGCGACTACATCATGGAGATCCCCGACGCCACGTTCCCCGGTGACGTGGAGTACGCCTTCAAGCACAACCTGGAGCGCGAGATGATCCGCCGGATGGCCAACCCGGCCACGCTCAAGCGCTACCACGCCTACCTCGCCGAGTGGCTCGAGTACCAGCTCGAGGAGCGGGGCGAGGAGCAGCTCGACATGATCGCCGGACACCTCAAGGAGGGCGGCAGGCTGCAGAAGGCAGCGATGTACTGGTTCAGCGCGGGCAACGCGGCGCGCTCCCGCTACGCCTTCCGCAGGGCGATCCGCTTCTTCACGCAGGCCCTCGAGTGCCTCGACGATCCCGAGACGGTCCTTGCCGTGGAGCTGCTGCACAACCTGGGAGACGTCCAGCAGGCCGGAGGCGAGACCGCTGCTGCACTCGAGACGTTCGAGAGGATGCGCGCGCTGGCCTGGCGCATGGACAGCCTCAACAAGTCGGGCGCCGCGCACAACCGCATCGGTCGCGTGCACAGGGAGGCGGGGAGGCTCGACGAGGCTCTGCGCTACCTCGGCGCGGCCATGGCGCTGTTCAGGATGGCGGGGGACGATCGCGGGATCGCATCGAGCCAGGACGACACGGGCAAGGTGCACTGGCTCAAGGGCGACTACGACCTCGCCTTCAAGCAGATGAGCGAGGCCCTCGATCTGCGCAAGGAGCTGGGCGATCCGCGCTCCATCGCGCTCTCGCTCAACAACATCGGCCTCGTCAAGCAGGTCTCTCAACAACCTGGGCACGGTGTACGTGGACAAGGGCGACCAGGAGACGGCCGTCAACCTGTGGCGCGAGGGCCTCGACGAGGCGAAGAAGATCGACGACAAGCTCAGGCAGACGTACCTGCTGACGAACATCGGCGTGGCGCTCTACCACATGGAGCGCTACAACGATGCGGTCGAGACACTCGACCAGGCCTCCGGGCTCTCCGAGCAGCTGGGCGACCGGCTGCTCATCGGCGAGACGGCCAGGGCCCTGGGCAAGACGCACGCGCTCATGGGCGACCACCAGAAGGCGCGCGAGTACCTCGACAAGGCGCTCGAAACGTTCACGAAGCTGCGCTCCAAGGTGCAGATCGGCATCGCGCTGAGGACGCTGGCCGAGGTGATCCTGGCCGGAGGATGGAGCGAGGAGGACGAGCGCAGGGCCGAGGACGTCTACCTCAGGAGCATCAACACCTTCGAGGACATCGGCAACGACCTCGAGCTGGCCCGTTCGCTCAAGAGCTACTCCAACCTGCTCAACAAGCAGGGCAGGGTGCAGGAGGCCGAGAAGCACGCCCGACGGGCCCAGGCCATCTTCACCCAGATGAAGGTCACCACCGAGCCCGTGGCGCACGAGACCACGCGCATCTCGACTCCGGGCGCGGCCGACCCCACGATCCCGCAGGGCGGGGGTGCATGATCCAGTGACGCAGGACCGGTCGTCCCTTCCCCGTGATCTCTTCGAGCGCGTCCCGGACGAGGTGCTGGATCTGTGCCGCGCGCTCGCCGACGCCGGCCACGCGGTCTACATCGTGGGCGGCGCCGTGCGCGACCTCCTGCTCGGCAGGCCCGGCGAGCTGGATTGGGACGTGGCCACCAGCGCCAGGCCCGACGAGGTGACGGCGCTGTTCGAGCGCACCGCTCCCACCGGCGTCAAGCACGGAACGGTCACCGTCATCCTCGAGAATGCAGAGTACGAGGTCACGACCTTTCGCGGCGAATCGTCCTACTCCGACGGACGCCATCCCGACGAGGTGACGTACCTCGACGACATCGAGGCCGATCTCGCACGACGGGACTTCACGATGAACGCCATGGCGGTCGATCCACGCGATGGCACGCTCATCGATCCCCACGGAGGCAGGGACGCCATCGGGAGGCGCGCCCTCGAGGCCGTGGGAGACGCCGTGCAGCGGTTCCGCGAGGACGGCCTGAGGCCCATGCGCGCCGCGCGCTTCACGGCCGTGCTCGAGGTCGAGCCCGCCGCGGGGCTCATCGATGCCATGCGGGCCACGCGGGACGTGTTCGAGAAGGTGAGCGCCGAGCGCAAGCGCGACGAGATCCTCAAGATGATGGAAGCCCGCACGCCGTCACGGGGCTGGCAGATGCTCGAGGAGGCGAGCTACCTCGAGCTCCTCTTCCCCGGCCTCGAGAAGACGGTCGGCTGCGTGCAGGGGGGGCGCCACGACCACGACGTGTGGACGCACAGCCTCGGGTGCATGGACGCGTGCCCGCCCTGCGATCCGCTGCTCCGGCTCGCCGGACTGCTCCACGACGCGGCCAAGCCCGAGACGTCGGAGCCGCGCGAGGGCGAGGGCATGCACTTCTACCGGCACGAGCAGATCGGCGAGCAGAAGGTCGCGGCCTGGCTCAGGAACCTGCACTTCAAGGGCGCAGACGTGGAGCGGGTGGCGCTGCTCGTGCGCCATCACATGGTGATCTACAGCCCGGAGTGGACCGACGCGGCCGTGCGCAGGTTCATCGCTCGGGTCGGGAAGGAGCACGTGCACGACGTCATCGACCTGGCCATCGCGGACGTGAGGACCCAGGGCAGGAGCGACTTCCTCGTGCCGCTGGCCGAGGAGCTCCGGGGCCGCGTCGGCGCGGAGCTGAAGAAGGGGAGCGTGATAGACAGAACGGACCTGGCCGTGGGCGGCCGCGACGTCATGGAGCACCTCGGCCTCGATCCCGGGCCGCGCGTGGGCGAGATCATCGCCTCCCTGCTCGACCGGGTGGTGGAAGATCCCGCGCTCAACGAGCGGGCGATCCTGCTCGCCATCGCCGCGGAGCTCGACCCCGGGAGCGGCGGGCAGTAGCCATGGGCTGGGTCGACCTGCACAGCCACATCCTGCCCGGCTTCGACGACGGTGCGCCGGACCTGGAGACGAGCCTGCAGATGTGCGAGGCGCTGCACGAGCTGGGATTCACGGTCATCTGCGCCACGCCGCACGTCTCGCAGACCATGTGGAACGGTGCTCCGGAGGAGGTGGTGGCCACCGCACGCATCGTGGAGGACGACCTGCTCGAGCGGCTGCGTCCTCCGGGCAACGGAGGCGAGGTGGACCTGGCCATCGTCACGGGCGGGGAGCACTATCTCGACGCCGCCTTCCTGCAGAGGCTCGAGGACGACCGCCTGCTCGAGTACCCGCTCGACAGGGGCGTGCTCGTCGAGGTGAGCCTCATGCCCAGGGTGCCGCATCCGGGGCTGCGCGAAATCATGTTCCGCATACGCGTCAAGGGGCTCCGGCCCCTGTTCGCGCACCCCGAGCGATACGACGCTGCCCACGGGTCGCTGGACTGGATCGAGGAGCTCCACAATGACGGGGTGGGGATGCTCGGGGACCTGCTCAGCCTGACCGGCAAGTCCGGGCGCAAGAGCCGCAAGACGCTCGAGCGCATGATGGACCGCGGCCTCATCGACGGGATGTGCTCCGACGCGCACTCGGTCGGCGACGTGCACGCGCTCGAGGGAGCCCTTGCTCGCCTGGAGAAGATCGCGGGCGGGGACGCGCTCGAGAGCCTCATGACCTGGGGGAGGGTCTTCACCGGATGAAGAAGCTCCTGCCCAGGCTCCTCGTCTCCCTCGTCATCACCTGCGGGCTCGTCTGGTGGGTCAACCGGCAGGGGCTGCCGATCCTGCCTCCGGCGGAGACCTTCGGGCACATGCAGTGGTGGGCCGCGCCGGCCTTCCTCGGCCTCCTGTGCCTCGTGCACTTCTTCCGCGCCTTCAGGTGGCAGTTCCTCGTCAGGCCCATGAGCGGCATCTCCCTCACGCGCATGATGGCCGTGGCCTTCACCGGCTTCCTCGCCATCCTCATCCTGCCCCTGCGCATGGGCGAGTTCGCGCGCCCGTGGCTTCTCAAGCGGGAGAGCGGCGTGTCCATGAGCGCGGGATTCGGCACCATCGCCATCGAGCGGGTGGTCGACGGCGTGCTCGTCTCGCTCTGGCTCACGCTCGCGCTCTTCGCCGTGGACGCCTCGGAGCACGAGTGGGTCTGGTGGCTGAGGCTCGGGCCGCTCTCGCTCTTCGCTGTCTCGCTCGTCGTCCTCGTCGCCTTCGTGGCGAAGCCCGACCCCATGCGCGCACTCATGAGGACGATCTCCGGCTGGTTCGGCAAGAGGCTCCAGGGCTTCGTCATGCACGTGCTCGACGGGTTCCACGAGGGTCTCCAGGCGCTCCCCTCGCGCAGCCACTTCCTGGGCTTCTTCCTCTACTCGGTGGTCTACTGGGGCATCAACGCGGTCGCGTTCTGGGTGCTCGCGCTGGGCTGCGGGCTGCCGCTGGGCCTGATCGGCGCCGTGGCCGCCATGGGCATCCTGGCCGTGGGGATCATGCTGCCCGCGGGGGTGGGCCTGTTCGGCAACTTCCAGGCGGCGCTCCTCGTCGCGTTCTCCTTCTATGCGCCGGAGCAGACGATCAACGTCCAGGGCGCCGTGTTCATCTTCGTCAACTACCTGTGCCAGCTCGTCATCACGTTCGGAGCCGGCATCTGGGGCATGGCCACCGCGCACGTCTCGCCGTGGAGCATGTTCAAGAAGCCGGCCGGGGGGGGAGAGAAATGAACGTCAACCAGGAGAAGAAGGGACCGGGCTGCATCTGGCCCGCGCTGTGGGGAGTGGCCGCGGTGCTCGGGACGATCATCTGCGCCGCGGTCGTCGGGATCATGGCCGCCGACTCGGAGAGCGCGGGCGTCACGGCGACGTACATCGTGGCCTTCCCCTTCGGCGCTCTGTGGTCGGGTGCCATCGCCGCGCTCATCGTCCAGTTCGTGGGCAAGGACAACAAGGGAGTGCGCTACGGCGTGCCGCCCGGATGCGGGTGCCTGGGAGGCCTTGCTCTCCTGTTCATGATCTTCTTCTTCTTCGTGGCCATCTTCCCCGCCCTCTAGAGGAGGTGACGCGATGAGGTCCATCGTTGCAGCACTCGCGGTCCTGGCCGTCGCCTGCGGCGGCAAGCACACGGGAGATCCCGACGGCGCATCGGACGCGCCTCCCGACTTCGACACTGACACGGGTCCGCCGATCGCGGGCTGTCCCGAGGACTTCGACACGATCACGGGCACCGCGTTCTTCGTGGACCCCGCGACGGGTGACGATGCAGACGACGGGAGCGCTGGAAATCCCTGGGCGTCGATCCAGTACGTGGTCGAGAGCTTGGTGGACTGCGTGGACCGCGACGGTGTGCCGCGCAACCCGGGCGCTCCGGTCAAGGGCGGGGACACGATCGTGCTCGTCGGAGCGGACGGCCACGACGAGGAGATCTCCATCAGCGGCTGCTACAACGACGACTACGTCAAGATCAAGGCCGACGTCCTGCACGAGCCCGTGGTGAGGTTCGTCCACTTCAGGGGAAGCTCCCACTGGAGGATCGACGGGCTGAGCTTTTTCAACGACGGCGCCGCGACCATGCTCAGAATTGAGGATCACGACTGGCAGGGGGACGCGCACCACATCGAGATCTTCAACTCGACGTTCACCTCGGGCGACCTGCAGACCGTGGCGGACTACGAGAACCACGCCTCCACGGGCATCTGGCTCCTCTCGCCGGAGATCGTCACGGTCAAGTGCAACGCGCTGACGAAGGTCTCGCAGGCCATGAGCGTGTTCGGCGACTACATCCACATCCTGAACAACAGGATAGAGTTCTTCTCCAGGGACGCCTTCGCGACCGGCGGGCACCACAACAAGTTCATCGGCAACGTCGTCTACGACTCCGTGGACCTGGGCGACGGGCACCACGACGACTTCTTCCAGAGCCACATGGGCTCGAACCCCGACATCTCCTCGGACGTGGAGGTGGCCTACAACATCTTCATGAACCGCTACCCGCCCGAGCTCGACGCGGACATGCAGCACGCCACGCAGTGCCTGAGCGCGTTCGAGGACGGGCCCAAGACGAACATCCGCGTCTACAACAACGTGTGCAAGACGGACCACTACCACGGCATCCGCTGGGCGGACACGAACGACTCGTTCATCGTCAACAACACCGTGATCGGCGGCACGATGCTGCCGGGCCTGCCTCCGGGCTCGGACGACTGGCCGGACCACGCGTGGATCTCCATCGACGGCACGAACAACGTGGTGCGCAACAACCTCACCACCCTCGACCAGACGGACGGGGACCACAACATCGAGATCACGGGCGCCGAGGTGGACGACTACTTCGTCGACTTCCTCGGCCTCGACCTCGGGCTCGTCGGCACCGCGCCGGCCGTGAACGCCGGCAGCCCGGACGGAGCTCCCGAGGACGACGTGCTCGGCAATCCGAGGGATTCCACGCCCGACGTGGGCGCGTACGAGTACGTGGGCGAGTAGAACCGCGGATGCCCGTGAGGGCACAATGTACTCCAGTTGGGGGAGGAGGCGTGAGACCCATGATCAAGATCATCCTCATCGCGTCGATCACGTTCATGATCGCGGCATGCTCGACGAACTTCGGGAACGAGGACGCAGACAACGATCCCGTGACGGAGCCTTCGGGCGACGCGGAATTCGAGGCCGAGGCGATGGATGACCCGGTGGAGGAAGTCCTGCCCACGTTCGAGAGCGTGTGCGACGACGGGGAGGACAACGACGGGGACACGCTCGCGGACTGCGAGGACGACGACTGCACGTTCGCGGCGGTGACCGGCGACACGGGATCGTGCATCAACGAGAGCGATCTGACGATCACCAAAGAGCTCAACTACGATCTCGAGTGGAACGCCTGCGTGGTGACCGCGGGGTGCATGACGGACGTTGCATGCAACACGACGTGCTTCCAGGAGAACACGGGGCTTTCGGAGGACTGCTCGCGGTGCTTTGCCGAGATGGTGCGGTGCATTGTCCTGAGCTGCGCCGGTCCCTGCTCGGGCGGCGGCGGATCGCCCGAGTGCTTCGAGTGCATGGGCACGAACTGCAGCCCGGGCTACTCGGAGTGCTTCGGCGAGCTGGCCTGCCCCTACGAGTACGCCTGCATCGACCACTTCGACAACGACGGCGACACCCTCATCGACTACGCCGACCCCGACTGCTGAATCAGGTTCTGCGGGGGCAGGGCGGGAGCTTCCACTCGTCGGGGAAGTCGTCAGGCGGCGGCGCCCCGCACTCCATGGGGTCGCAGCACGTGTGGCACTCGCGCTTGAAGGTCCGGAACCCGTGCAGCGTCACGTCGGGGGAGAGGAACCCGTCCTTGACCGGCTCGTCGCGCAGCAGGTCCGTGGACAGGTACTTCTTGTTGTCGTCCGGGAAGACGGTGACCACCACGGCCTCGGGGCCGAGCGCGTTCTGGATCAGGAGCGCGCCGAGGAGGTTGGCTCCCGATGAGATGCCCACGCCGAGGCCGAGCTGGCTCGCGAGCTTCTGGGACATGATGATGGCGTCACCGTCGTCCACGGCGACCACCTCGTCGAGCCTCGGCAGGTCGATGATGGGCGGGATGAACTCGTCCGAGATGCCCTGGATCCGGTGCTTGCCCACCTTGTGACCCGTGGTGAGGGTGGGGGAGTTGGCGGGCTCGAGCGGGTGGATCTTTACCCCGGGGAGCTTCTCCCCGAGGAACCGGCCCA
>JAFDER010000266.1 GCA_019310245.1 Deltaproteobacteria bacterium | reverse complement strand
ACCCCGACAAGGTCACAGCCATCTTCGACGACCTCGCGGAGCAGACGCAGAAGCCGTACGAGGAGGCCAAGGCGAGGACGGACGAGGTCCTGGCAAAGCGCCTCAAGGTCAAGGTCGAGGACCTCAGGCCCTGGCACTACGCCGATCCGTTCGTGCAGGAGGCGCCCGCCGTCTCGGAGTACGACCTGGACAAGCTCTACGAGGGCAAGGACATCCTCGATATCTGCACGAAGTACTACAAGAGCTTCGGCCTGGACCCCGCCCCGATCCTGGAGAAGTCGGACGTGCACCCGCGCGAGGGCAAGTCGAGCCACGCGTTCTGCTTCGCGCTGGACCGGGACAAGCCCGACGTGCGGATCCTGCTCAACCTCAAGGCCAACGACCAGTGGATGGACACGTCGCTCCACGAGCTGGGCCACGGCTTCTACGACGTCTACTTCGAGGACGACATGCCGTGGCGCCTGCGCGAGCCCAGCCACATCCTGACCACCGAGGGCGTGGCGCAGCTGTTCGGCGAGATGAGCAAGAACCCCAACTGGATCCGCGAGATGCTCACGGTTCCCGAGGAGGACATGCCCAAGGTCATCGAGGCGGTCGACGAGGCGCGCATCCTGCAGCAGCTCGTGTTCGCCCGCTGGAGCCTCGTGATGTTCAACTTCGAGAAGGAGCTCTACACGAACCCCGAGCAGAACCTCAACGAGCTGTGGTGGGGCCTCGTGCGCAAGTACCAGCTCGTCAACCCGCCCGACGACCGCAACGAGCCGGACTGGTCCACCAAGGACCACGTGGTCGTGGCGCCGGTCTACTACCACAACTACGTGATGGGGCAGATGTTCAAGGCGCAGCTGCTCAAGGCCGTCGCGAGGCACGTGGGCAAGGACGACCCCCTCGAGGTCACGTTCATCGGCGACGAGAAGGCCGGCCAGTTCCTGATCGACAAGGTCTTCAAGCCCGGCTCCACCATGCACTTCCTGGAGCTCACCAGGCAGATCACGGGCGAGGAGTTCTCGGCCGCGGCCTATGGCGAGAGCTTCTCCTGGGTGGCGAAGCCCGCCGGGGAGCCCGCCGCGGACAAGCCCGAGGAGCCCGAGGCCGGATGACGCTCGTCAAGACCGATCCCCTCCCGGTGACCTACCAGCTGCTGCACCCGCGCGAGGAGACCTCGCGCACCGGCACGGCCGGGAAGATCTCGTTCTCGGGAGTCGTCATCACCGCCCCCGAGCTCCCCCCCCTGGGTTCCATCCTCCAGCTCTCCATCAACGCCGAGGCGAAGACGGTGAGGATGTTCGCCGAGGTCAAGTGGCACAACCCCAAAGACGACCCCCCCAGCTTCGGCGCCTTCTTCCTCATGCCCACCACGGGCCGCATGCTCGACCTCATCGACCTGCACGTGGGCGGCGCGCTCGATCCGCCCGAGACGGAGTAGAGAACCGCGATCAGATGGCTGTGAGGGGCGCTTATTCGTAGAGCACGAGCGAGAGGTCGTCCCATTTGCAGTCGGTGGCGTCGAACGACCGCTCGTCCGAGTCGAGCCAGAACCTCAGGGTCTGCGTGCCGGCCGGGATCGCCAGGCTGGAGCTCGAGAACGACCACCCCGAGACCTCGACCACCTCGATCTCCGGGGTGCTGGTGATCACCGCGTCCCCGGAGTCCAGGCACTGCACCCAGTAGCCCGCGTCGCCGTAGGCGGCGGCGAGCCACCCACTGCGCTCCAGTGAGTAGCGGCCCAGGGCGATGCCTGCGGCATAGGAAGTGACGTCGACGTCCTGGTACGCCCGGGCCTCGTACCCGTTCGTGCAGCACTCGCAGACGTTGAAACGGCGCGAGCCCGTGTGCGGCGGGATGCTTCCATAGCAACCAGTGCCGGCCGACGTCAACGCACCGGTCCAGACCGCCCAGCCCGTCATTCCCGATTCTGCACCCGGGTTGGTCAGCAGGTTGGCCGTCCGCCGGCAGTCCGACGAGGTCGTGAAGGCCATGCCGCTGTCGCAGGTCGTGCAGCTCGTTGCCGGATCCCAGTTCCACATGCAGGTCGAGCAGGACGTCACGGGGTCCCAGTTCGTCTCGCAGACAGTGCAGGCCGTGGAGAGGTCGTAGTGGTAGAGGCAGTCCGTGCACCCCGTCAGGACGTCGTAGTTGTTGATGCAGGTCGTGCAGCTCGTCGAGATGTCCCAGTTCGGCAGGCAGTCCGTGCAGTCCGTGGTGATGTCGTAGCTCGGGATGCAGGCCGTGCAGTCGCTCGTCGGGTCGTACATGTTGAAGCAGGCCGAGCAGTCGGTCGACGGGTCCCAGTGCGGGGGACACACGTCGCAGTCCGTCCCGGACCAGTGGTTCGGGCACACGCACTCGGGCCGGCCGTAGTCGTTGACGTCCGGCTCGCAGGTCGCGGCGGTGGGGCACGTGGGCGGGTCGTCGATGCACCCGTTGACGCACCCGCGCTCGTAGAACGTGGTCGAGCCGTCGTAGTGGATGTACTTGACGGACACGAAGCCCACCTCGTCGAGCGCCGGCGTGGTGTCCAGCTCGCACGTGAGGACCGCGTCCGACGGGTTGACCGTTCCCGTCACGGGCCCCGCCGTCTCGTCCTCGGCGCTGCACATGTTCAGGACGTAGCGCCTCGGCACGGCCTCGAGCTCCGTCAGGGGCAGCTTCTGCGGGAAGGCCACGGGGTCGTCGTTCGTCTCCACGATCTGGATGCACTTGAACTGGCTGTGGTGGAGCATCTCCGCATCGAGCGTCCCGCCGTTGTACCGCGCGAAGTCCGTGCCGATCGCGTTGGTCGGGACGAAGTCCGAGTCGGTCTTCCGCACGCACTCGCGCCAGTAGCCGTCGTCGTTGTACGTGAGCGGCGTACCCCATCCCGCCGCGGCGTCCGAGAGGCGGCTCTTCTCCTGGATGTAGTACTTCCCGTCCTCGTACCACCCGCGGTGCAGCTCGAGGTAGTAGCTGAAGGCGTAGATCGGGTCGCCCCCCAGGTCCCAGTCGTTGACGTCGGCGATGCCGTTGGCGTTGAAGTCGCCGATCGCGTTCATGCACCCCTTGGTCAGGCTGTTGAGCTCCTCGGCGCGCATCTTCCTGCCGCCGTAGACCGGCGCGTACGTGTCCTCGTCGAGCAGGAACTGGTCGTCGCGCTCGTCCGCCTCGTAGAGCTCCAGGCTGGCCACGCCCAGGTCCGTGTCGGCGAGAAGGACCGCGCACCCGTCGGTGGCGGGGTCCTCGCCCTCGGCGAGAAGGACGAACGTGTCCACCTCCCGCAGGTGGCACCGGGCGTTGGCCGCGATGGCCTCGTCCGTGGACTCGATGTTGGGCTTTGCCGAGAGGTTGACCCATCCGTCGCCGTCCTCGTCGCAGGCGTGGCTCACGCCCGCGCCCGAGAGCGAGAAGTAGTAGTCGTCCTCGGTGGTGCACACGCAGTCACCGCTGCGCGCCGTGATCGGCCACGCCTCGCCCGTCTCGCCCTCCAGGGTGCAGTCCCGCGCACAGGTCACGCATCCGGGAGGCGTCGAGTAGGGGTTCCAGGCCTGGCCGCTCGGGCAGGGGTCCTCCGAGTCGGGGTCCACGTCCGTGAGGGTGTCGTCGGCAGGATCGTCGTCCGCGTCGATGTCCACGTCGTCCTCGGCGTCCGTGTCCGCGTCGTCCTCGGCGTCCGTGTCCGCGTCCTGGTTCTTCTTGCCTCCATCGCCGCATGCGATGATGCTCGCCGCCAGGCCCATGATCGCGAGGGTCGTCAACTTCTTGATTAGCATGACTTTTTCCTGTCGCTTTCGTGTCTGCCGTTCAGGGGTCGGCCCACTTCGCATCGCACCGACCGCGGGCGTCCGGCTTGGATGTCAATCTGGAAGAATAGCACCGCTGGAGGCGAAGTCCACGCCGCCGCGCCCGGATGTCGCCCCTTGCAGGCCGGGGTCACCCTACATCTCGGTGAAGTCCGTGTAGTAGACGTACAGCCTCACGTCCGTCAGGGTCGCGAGGTTGATGTCCTTGTTGACCTCCTCGTCGCGCTGGTTGAACACGAGCTCCCACAGGGTGTTGGAGTATGGCCTGTCCCTGAGCCTCATGTTCACGAACACGTCGTCGGTCGCGAACACGCCCCTCGTGCCGTTGAAGAACGTGTTCAGCACGGCCGTGCGGTCGGGGAAGACGTAGAAGATCTCCTCGTCCATCACGGAGTGGACCTTCCCGGTGCCGCGCTGCCTGAGGTAGATGCGGCCCACCGTGTCGCCCGTGTCGCCGCCGACGATCTCGGCCTCGACGAAGTAGATCTTGTGGTTCCTCGTCAGGGGTGAGAGCGACTCGACGCTGGTGGAGAACGGGATCGTGAGGTATCCGCTGGAGTCGAGGAGAGCGGGATCCATCAGGTTCTCCTGGAACAGGGCGAGTCGATCCGATTCGCTCAGCGCCATGCCGTTGGCGTTGAGCCAGGGCGTGAAGAGGATGTCGTCGCGCAGCGAGATCACGGCGACGCGGACGTCCGGGTTGCCGTACTCCTCCTCGAACGAGTAGATGGCGTCTCCAATCTCCATGAGGTAGTTCTCGAGGTTGTAGTCGCCCGCAGCCACCATCCGGATGAGGAAGAGCTGGTCGAGCTTCTCGTAGGTCTGGCTCGTGTAGTACTCGTAGACGCGGGTCGCCTTGTAGGCCTCCCGGATCGCCGAGTGGAACGCCCGGTCCGCATTGATGATGGCATCATTCTTGTAGATGCGCACGTTGGGATCGTTGCGCGCGGCCTCGACGTTGATGGCGAGCTGCTCCATGTCCTGCTGCTCGACCTCGAGCCTCTTGGCCTGGTTGCGCAGGGCGTCGATCTCGTCGAAGACGAGCTTGAGCTCGTAGTAGGCCCTGAGGATGTCCAGCTCCGCCTCGGTCAGCTCGAGCGCGAGGTTGGCCACGACTGCATTCGAGTCGATCTCCGCGAGGTCGCATTCCTGCTCCAGCTCGAACCGGGCCCTGTTCATCTCGCTGACCATCTGGAAGACCTTCGCCTCGTACTTGACGACCTCGGCGATGATGTTGACGACCTCGAGCCCGATGTAGACTCCCGTCAGGACCGAGGCCGCGGCCGCGGCCTGGGGGCAGTCCGTGCCTCCCGGTCCGGCCTCGCACTTCATGTAGTCGGACATGGAGGCGGCGTAGTCGAAGGCCCTGCCCGTGGAGGCCATGACCATCTCCGAGCCCATGATGAGCGCCTCGAGCGTGATCTGCTCGCCGTAGTACTGCATCACGTAGTTGC
>JAFDER010000265.1 GCA_019310245.1 Deltaproteobacteria bacterium | reverse complement strand
GGCCGTTCCGGCCATCCCTGACTCGCAGTTGATGAGAAGGTATGCTTCGATCATTTCGACCCTCCATAGTGGTGAGAAAGGAAGTGTTTCACCATGGGAGACCGGGTGTCAACGCCGTGCCTGCTTGACGCGGGTCGTCTTTGGGCAAAAGATGACATCAGAGGATGGAGGCACGAAATGGTCGGGAGAAGATCGCTTGTAGCCTTGGCGCTCGTCCTGCTCTTCGGCTGCGCCAGCGGAGGCAGGAACACGGATGCGGACGCGGGGGGGGAAGATCCGGCCTCCGATGTGGATGCCGCGTCAGACACGGTGATCGACGAGGTCGGGGAGCCGGTCGAGGACCCTGCGGCCGAGGACGTGGTGGAGGATGAGGGGCCGTCCGACCGCGACGGCGACACGGTGCCGGACGACGAGGACGCGTTCCCGGACGACCCCGCCGAGTGGCTGGACACGGACGGCGACGGCACGGGCGACAACGCGGACACCGACGACGACGGTGACACCATCCCGGACGACGAGGAGGCCGTGCACGGTGACGACTGCCGCATCTCGAGCTCCATTCTCGTGGACACGGACGGCGACGGCATCGACGACCCGGACGATCCGTACCCCCGCGACCAGTGGCCCGAGTTCGTGATCAACAGTAACGAGATCGGCACGTTCTACTTCTACCTGTCGAACCGGGACGGCACGTTCATGCCGCGCGTCGAGTGGGGCACCGACATCGGCGACAACTACGGGGGATTCACGATCGCGGACTTCTCGGGCGACGGCAAGATGGACTTCATCGGCCATTCCACGACCGCGGACACGTCGGGCAACTACGATCTCTACTACTTCTACCGCACGTCCCGCATGGACGTGTTCATCCAGATCCTCGTCGGCTCCTGGGAGGAGCACATCACGGGCACCGTGGCCGACGTGAACGACGACACGCTCATCGACATCGTGGACTTCAAGCGCGTCCGGCCGCCCGGCGAGTACATCGCCACCGTGACCGCGGACACGTACCTCAACAACGGCAACATCATGACAGCCACGTGCGTCGCCGCGGACGCCCCTTCCACCTCCTGCGCGTTCACACGCGTGGCCGCCTACGACCTCACGTACCTGTTCGCCGGCCAGTGGGAGTTCCTGCAGGCCTACCAGGCCGTGGACGTGACTGGCGACGGGATCAAGGATCTCGTCGTCGCCCACTACGCCAGCGGGGGCAACACGCCCGTGCCCGTCTACGTGCTCACGGGCGTGGGTGACGGGACCTTTGTCAGCCCGACCATCATCTTCACCCACAACGCCTCGCGCACCCAGGCGCCGGCCAACTCAATCGTGTTCGCGGACTTCACCTCGGACGACATCGGCGACGTCATCCTGGGCCTGGACGACGACGGAGATCCCGGCCAGGCCTGGATCTACTACGGACTGTCCACCGGCTCCTTCTCCTCCACCGGAGTGGAGACCTTCGACACGAATCCCTCGACCGAGTCGGGGAGCGATGAGCCGGGTGGGACCACATCGGCCCGATGCTTCGACTTCGACTTCGACGGCGACATGGACATCATGGTGGGCTACTCGCTCACCATGAGCGATCCCCTGCAGTCCCGGTTCGACGTCCTGCTCGGCCTCGGGGACGGGCAGTTCGCTGCCCCCATCCGCGTGGGCCCGGTCCTCGACGACCTCATGGGTCACCGCTTCGCGATCCCGACGCGTCTCTGCCCCTGGTACGGGCCGTGATGCGCCGCACGGCCATCGCGCTCACCGCGGCCGTCCTTCTCGTATCCCTGCCAGCCCGCGCGGAGGATCCCAGCGCGGCGCTCCTCGTCACGGCAGGCGAGGGCGTCGGCACGTCGAGCCTCCAGGTGGTGCGCTCGACAGTGTCCGACCTGCTCGCCGACCTTGGATACGGCATCGTGCCCGTCCCGGAGCTCGAGGAGGCCGTGAAGAGCTCCTGCACGGACCCGTCCTGCAGCACGACCGGCGAGCCTGCCGTCCTGCTCGCCTCGCTCGAGGCGCCGCTGCTCGTCATCCTGCACCTCGAGGAGGAAGGCGAGGAGGTCCGCATCGACATCTCCATCCACGACCTTGCCGGGCGGGTGCAGAAGGCCTCGAACGTCGCCACGATGTCGGCGGTGCTCGCAAAGAGCGTCAAGCTCCTCCTGGACGTCATGCCCGAGCCAGGATCGCTGCCGCCGGCGCAGCCGCCCGAGGAGGATCCCGGCGCGGCCGTGTCCCTCGCGATCCACGATCACCACCACACCTCGCCGTGCTCCGGCCAGTCCTGCTCCGGCCACGGCCGCTGCATCGAGGTGCAAGGCCTGCCTGCCTGCGCCTGCGACGAGGGATACGCTCCCGACACCGCGACCGGCCTCTCGTGCCGGTCCGCCATCTACGAGCCGCCGCTGACCGACGAGCCAGGAGGCCATGCCTGGGGCAAGGCGAGAAGGCTCGCCATCGCCGGCTCGGTCCTCGATGCGCTGGGCCTGCTCTCGCTCACCGGCGGGTGGATCTTCGCTGGTGCTGTCTGCGGGGATCCATACTGCACGATGATGGGCTTCATCCCGGGCGCCGCTCTCATGCACGGCATCGGCGGGCCGCTCAAGCTGCACGGCCTGGCCATCGCGAACAAGAGCGCAGGCCAGAAACCGGCGGGTGCCCTCGTTGTCGCGGGCTGGATCGCCTACGGCCTGACCCTGGCCTCGCTCGCCCCCATGCCGTTCGCGCCGCTCTTCATGAGCGAGGAGATCTTCGTCATCCTCCCCATCTTCTACACCGCCCTGCACCTCGTGAGCGCCACCATCACCTACGTCGCGGGAGGCACGGCGATCAGGCGAGCCTCGGCCGCCCTCGAGGAAGATGCGACAGCTGCGCTCGTGCCCTACGCCGCCCCCGTGCCCGGGGGGATCACACTCGGCCTGGCCGGGTCCTTCTGATCTACTCGCACAGGTTGATGCGGTTGAAGTAGATCTCCTCGTTGCCGTCCCTGTCGTCGTCCCAGCTCACCCCGAACTCGCTCCCCGTCCACACGATGGAGGGGTTCCAGGACTCGCCCACGTCGCTCGTGATCCTCACGTCCGGGATGATCATGCTCCCCACGGCCGTGATGCGCGCGAAGTACGTCTCGCCGTTTCCGTCCCTGCGGTCGTGCCACGTGGCCGCGTACGTGGAGGTCATCCACACGAGGCTGGGGTACCAGGAGGTGTTCGACGTGGTCGTGATGCGCGAGTCCAGGCCGTTCTTGGTGCCGTCGGGCAGGATCCGGGCGAAGTAGATCTCGTAGACGTAGGGGCTGGTCATCGGCGTGGTGTCGTCGCGGTTGTCGTGCCACGTGACGCCGTACTCGCTTCCCGTCCACACGATCTGGGGCTGGCCCGATGCGTTCGTGGCGTTCGTGACGCGCGACTCGGAGCCGACCTTGGCCCCCGCGGCCGAGACCCGGACGAAGTAGATCTCGCCGTTTCCGTCGCGGTCGTCCCGCCAGACGAGGCCGTACTCCGTCCCCGTCCACGTCAGCGCGGAGTCCATCGACGGGAAGGCGTTGAAGGTGATCATGACGTCGGAGCCCATCTTCGCGCCCGCATCGTCCAGCCTGGCGAAGTAGATCTCCTCGTTGCCGTCCCTCTCGTCCGTCCACGTCAGCGCGTACGCGTCGTCCGCCCACGCGATGTCAGGGTAACGGGAGCGCGCCGTGTCGTCCGTGATCCTGGCGTCCGCACCGATCTTCGCGCCGTCGCCGCCCAGCCTGGCGAAGTAGATCTCCTCGTTGCCGTCGCGGTGGTCGTACCACGTCAGGCCGTACTGGCTCCCGCTCCAGACGAGCTCGGGGTGCCTCGAGCTCGTCACGGCGTCCGTGACCCGCAGGTCGGAGCCGATCCTGGCCCCCGCATCGTCGATCCTGGCGAAGTAGATCTCCCAGTTGCCGTCGCGGTCGTCGTTCCAGGCAACGCCGTACTCGCTGCCCGACCAGACGAGCGAGACGTCCTTTGACGCCCCCCCGTCGCTCGTGACCCTCACGTCCGCGAGGATGGGCGTGGTGGCGTCGTCCGGGTACCCGTTGCAGTCCTGGTCGATCCCGTCGCCGCACACCTCGGCCGCGCCCAGGTACGTGTCGTCCCTCGCGTCGTCGCAGTCGTCGCCGCCGCAGGCATCGTCCAGGTGCAGGTCCCCGTCGTCGTCCGCGTTCGGCGCGTCGATCAGGCTGTCATCGCAGTCCTGGTCGATGAGATCGCACAGCTCGGTCGCATCGGGATGGATGCTGCCGTCCGCGTCGTCGCAGTCGTCGCCGCCGCACAGCTCGCTTGCGTACGTATCCCCGTCCTGGTCGTTGTCCAGGAACCCGTCGCAGTCGTGGTCCACGGCGTCGCACTGCCGTTCCGCATCCGGGTTGATGTCCGGATCCGAGTCGTCGCAGTCCCGTCCGCCGCAGTCCTCCTCGTCCACCGTGGCTGGCATGAACCCGTCCCCGTCCATGTCGTACGGCACCCAGTAGCAACGGTCGTCCTCGTACAGGCACCTGTTGTCCGTGCAGGGGTTGCCGTCCTCGCAGTCCTCGTCCGTGGTGCACCGACGCTCGTCGTCGACGTCCCCGGCCTCGGGCTCCACCGCCGTGTCCTCCGACACGACGTCACCCGCCTCATCGGTGTCGGCATCCTTGGCCCAGCCGCCCTCGTCGCACCCGCACAGGAGCACCGCTGCGAGAAGGGCCAGCGAAGTTCCCCTCATGGGTCCTCTCCTGGCTTGCGGAAAGTGTACAAGCCCCGACGGATACGTCAAGCGACGCGTGCGCGGAGCCTCAGAAGCAATAGCAGCAGAACGTGTTGTAGACGTTGTAGTTCAGCGTGCAGGCATCGCACGTGCCCCACGAGTTGTAGCAGCTCTGGGTCCCGGAGAAGTCCCGCCAGATCCAGTAGCCTCCAGTGGAGCAGTTCGCATCCGACATGTGCATGCCGCAGTCCAGCCCCACCGTCCCGAACCCCGCGCAGGTTCGCCCGAGGCTCGCGCACTTAGTGCCGCAGTTCCCGCCCATGTCGCCCATGACGTAGATGGGCCCCTCGGAGGACGTGTCTGTAGAGGAATCGTATCCAGGATCATAGCCGGGATCGTACCCGGTGTCGTACCCGGTGTCGTACCCAGTGTCGTACCCAGTGTCGTACCCGGTATCGTATCCGGTGTCGTATCCGGGGTCATATCCAGGATCGTACCCGGGATCGTAGCCTGGGTCCTCGACCGGATCCGGC
>JAFDER010000264.1 GCA_019310245.1 Deltaproteobacteria bacterium | reverse complement strand
GACGTGCTGGCCGCCGGGTCCTCCGGCGCGGCTCGCCGTGAAACCGAGCTCGGTGCCGGGGATTGTGACCCGGTCCGTGACCTGGAGGTCCTCTTCCATGCCGCCCTACCCTACCCCAAGGTCCATCGGCTCGCCAGCAAGCGGCTTGCCCGGCAGCGATGTGCGGCTAGAATGTGGGTCATCGAGGAGGGAGAGATCATGAACAGGTCCATCATCGCCATCGGGATCGCGGCACTCGTGCTTGCCTCAGGGTGCGGGAACAACAAGCAGACCGGAGACGCCGACGCGGACGACGCCGTGGACGTCTCCGTCGAGACGGACGCCGTGGTGGACCCGTCTCCGGATCCAGAGCCGGACGGCACGCCCGACGCGGATCCCGACACGACGCCCGACGCGGACGAGGACGTGGAGCCCGATGCGGAGGAGGACGCGGAGGAGGACACCGGCGACGATCCCGCGACGGACGAGACGACGGATCCCGGATCGGACGCGGGAACGGACGCGGGATCGGACGGCGGCGACGTGCTCTCCGAGCCCTCGGGCTGCGTGGCCCTCGACCCCACGGCCTACGGCTCGTGCGACATGGTGCTGGGCGTGGGCTGGGACGGACGCAACTGCGTGTGGATCTCGGGATGCAACTGCTCGCCCGACTGTGCGCACTTCTTCACCAGCATGCCGAGCTGCCGCGCCGCCTGCCCCTAGCGCTATCGTGGGGTGATCTGACGGCCGGCGGCCGGCAGGTAGTAGCGGCGCAGGAAGGCCTGGTTGCCCTCGACGTAAAGCGTCGAGGCGAGCCGGTCGGCCGCCCTGACCTGGATCTGCTCGAGCTCGCACAGGAGGTCGCTCACCCCGTCGACGCGGCCGGTGAGGGCGCGGTTGACGCAGCCGCACCACCACATGCACCGGTCGAGGATGGCGCAGCCCTCGCAGTCGCGCTTCGGCCGGTCCTTGGGCTCGCGCAGGGAGGCCACCTTCCACGCGTCCACGCCCGTGTCCACGTGGCCGATGACCACGTCGCGCTGCGCCTCGCCGTCCTCGCCGATGAGCCGATCGCAGGGATAGATGCTGCCCGAGGGCGCCACGGCGATCTCGGAGCACCCGAAGTCGCACATGTCGCGGGCGCAGTAGCCCTCCTTGAGCTGCGTGATGATCTTGCCGTGGAAGGGCTGGACCGCGACGTCGTTCTCGGCCCGGAACTGGTCGGCCACGCGGTCGGCGAGGGCGTCCAGCGAGGACTCGAGCCTCTTCATCGCGGCCGCGTCCCAGCCGGACTCGTACTCGAGCGTGAAGATGATGTGGTTGACGCCAAGGGACGCGATGAGGTCGAAGGAGGAGGCCATACGGTCCACGTTGCCCGGGTGCACGACCGTCATGGTCCTGACCTGCCCGAGCCTCTCGCGAGCGCGGGTGAGGCCCTCGAGCGCGGCGTCGAACGATCCGGAGCCGTCGGGAAAGACGCGGGCGGAGTCGTGGGACTCGCGGTCGCCGTCCAGGCTCACGGTCACCTCGAAGCCGTGCTTCTCGAGGATGTCGAGCCGCCGGCCCTTGAGCAGCGTGCCGTTCGTGGTGATGCCGAGCCGGAGGCTCTTGCCGGTCTCGCCGGCGCGCCTCTTCGCCCCCTCGGCCATGGCGTCGATGAGGTCGGGCTCGAGGAGCGGCTCGCCTCCGAAGGGCGTGACCTGGACCACGGGATCGATGTACCCGAAGGCGAGATCGAGCGCCCTGTCCATGACGCCGGCGCTCATCTTCCGGGACGTCTTCTCGCCGCCGTAGCAGTACGTGCAGCGCAGGTTGCATTCGTGGGTCAGTGAGAGGGTCAGGTGCAAGGTCGTGCGCTCGCGATCACGGGTAGCCCGGGTACGGGGCCGCTCCGCCGATGTCCACGGAAACCTCGCAGCTCTCGACGTCGAGGTCGAGCGACTCGATGAGCGAGCCGGTGTCGTCGAAGAGGCCGAGGTAGTGGTCCTCGAGAGCATCCTGCAGGATCCGCTTCACCGTCGCGGGATGGTCGTGAAACGTGCTGCACGACAGGTCCTGCACGGCGACGGTCATGGCCACGACGCCCTCCATCTCGTTCTCGCGGAAGTAGACGGCCATGGCCTCGTTGTAGGTGGTGAACGTGACGGCGAAGCGCACGTACTCGTCCGAGCTCAGGTAGACGTTCGCGTAGCCTTCTCCCGGCTGACGGACCTCGTGCAAATCTCCCGGGTTGGGGTTGCCGGAGATGTCACGCGTGGAGGTGCAGGCCGAGAGGAGCCTGCTCCCCACGCCGAGGGCGGCGGCCCCGACGGCCAGCCTCCCGAGGAACTGCCTGCGGCCGCACGTGACCTCGGATAGTGCAGGGTAGCCGGGATGGGGCGCGGATCGCTGTGGTCTTGGCATGGTCTCCTCCGTTCTACGGGTAGGGGGACGGCTCTTCCATGCCGCCGTCCATGGCCGCGAACTCGCACGTCTCGACGAGGAGCTGGACCGTCTCGAGTCCCGGGCCCTCGTCGGCGAACAGGTCGAAGTAGTGCTCCTCGAGCGCCGCCTGAAGCGCGGCCTCGATCGAGCCCAGGGGCCCGTCGTAGTCCTCGCAGGTCGTGGCGCTGAGCGCCATGGCCATCACGGTGAGCCCCTCGGACTCGGGGCTCCTGAAGTAGACGGCGAGCGCCTCGTTGTACGTCGTGATGGTGACCGAGTATCGCAGGTAGTTGTCGAACGAGATGTAGGCCGAGGCGAATCCCTCGCCCGGGAGCCTCACGGTGTGCAGGGTGCGTGGATCAGGGTTACCGATGATGCCGCCGGTCGAGGTGCAGGCCGAGAGGACCCGGCTCCCCAGCCCGAGCGTGACGGCTCCCAGGGCCAGCTTGCGCAGGAACTGACGCCGCTCGCACACGTACTGCGACAGGCTCGGGTAGCCCTGCCCGGATGTGGTGTCGACTCTTTTACGCCTTGCCATGGTTCTCCTGCCTTGTGTCTAGGGGTAGCCGGGCTCCTCGATGTCGCCGGCGATCATGGCCGTCTCGCACTCCTCGACGTGAAACGTCAGCTCGTGGATGCCGGCGCCGTCGTCGACGAAGGTCTCGAAGTAGTGCGACTCGAGGGCCGCGAGGAGCGCTCTCTGGATGGTGCCCGGGGAGCTCTCGATCTCCTCGCAGGTCGACTCGTTCAGGACGCCGGAGAGGACCACGAGGCCCTCGGAGTCGCTGCTCCTGAAGTACTCCGCGAACGCCTCGTTGTACGTGGTGAACGAGACGAAGTAGCGCAGGTAGTCATCGAAGCCGATGTACGCGCTGGCAAACCCCTCGCCCGGGAGCCTGACCGTGTGGAGTGTGCCGGGGTTGGGCCGGCCATCGATGCCGCTCGTCGACGTGCAGGCCGCCAGGAGCCTGCTTCCCACGCCGAGAGCGACGGCCCCGACGGCCAGCTTCCCGAGGAACTGCCTGCGGCCGCACGTGACGTCGGAGAGTGCAGGGTATCCGGGATGGTGCGCGGATCGCTGGGGTTTTGGCATGGTCTCCTCCGTTCTACGGGTAGGGCGACGGCTCTTCCATGACGCCGTCCATGGCCGCGATCTCGCACGTCTCGACGTGGAGCTGGGCCGTCTCGATGCCCGGGCCCTCGTCGGCGAACAGGCCGAAGTAGTGCTCCTCGAGCGCCGCCTGGAGCGCGGCCTCGACCGAGCCCAGGGGCCCTGAGAAATCCTCGCACGTGGTGCCGCTGAGCGCCACGGCCATCACGGAGAGCCCATCTGACTCGGGGCTCCTGAAGTAGACGGCGAGCGCCTCATTGTAGGTCGTGATCGTGACCGAGTAGCGCAGGTAGTTGTCGAACGAGATGTACGCCGATGCGAACCCCTCGCCCGGGAGCCTGACCGTGTGGAGCGTTCCGGGCCGGCCGTCGATGCCGTTCGTCGACGTGCAGGCCGCCAGCACACGGCCGCCCACGCCGACCGTCAGGACGCCAAGGGCGAGCTTGCGCAGGAATTGCCTGCGCTCGCACACGTACTGCAACAGGTTCGGATAGCCTGGTTCGGGTGTGCTCTCGACGCGTTTTCGGGCCATGATGTCTCCTGGGACACTGACCTATTGAGCAAGATCAGTGCCATGTGTGGCACGCCCGCAACCCATTGATTACACGTGGAACGTATCAGGCCTGGCACGGTCGACTGTGCCAGATCGTGCCTGGAGCTCGGGCTGAGCCGCCGTGGTGGCTGCGGCACACCTGTCGCAGGGCCGACACGGGGCCGGGAGGTGCTTCTCGACGAGCGGCAGCCTGGCACGAGCGTTGCTCTAGAGAAGCTCATGAGGCTGGAGGACCGCAAGGCCGAGCCGCCCGAGCGCGGGCGTGAGGAGCCCGGTGAGGCGGCGTTTCTCGCGTCGCTGCCGCCGGCAAGCCGGGTGCTGCAGCGCTCGCTCAGGATGCCGGGGCTCATGCGGGGCACGTGGGGGAGGGGGATCTTGCTGCGAGGCGTGCTTGCGGCGGCGCACCACGCACGGGCGGTGGATTCGGATCGGTGGCGCGACCCGCTGACGAGCGCGCACGGTGCGCTCAGGGCCGCGGCGCGGCGGCCGATGATCGATCCCACGCAGGTCAACCGCGGGCCCCTGTGGCTCGCGGCCAGGGAGCTGCAGGACCTGGTGCGGGACCCGTGCCTCGGCCAGGCAGCCGTGGGGCACGCGCTCCGGCTGGCCGGCCCGAACACGCGCAGGGTGGGCGGGGCCATCAGCCACCTGCCGTGGCCCGGGTGCGTGTGGTCCGACACGCCATTCATGGTCAGCCCCCTGCTGGCCCGCGTCGCCGTGGACCGCGGCAGGCAGGACCTGGCGCGCGAGGCGGTCAGGCAGGTGGTGGAGCACGTCGCCCGGCTCGTGCGCGGCGACGGCCTGCTGAGCCACTCGGTCTGGCCGGGCATGGACTGGCTCGACGACCGCTCGGCCTGGGCGAGAGGCAACGGCTGGGTCCTGGCCTCCGCGGCCGAGGTGATCGATGTCCTCGGTCCCCTGGCCTGCGCGGGCGTGGTCGACGCCGCGCGCACGATCGCGGGCAGGATGGCGGCCTGCCAGGACGGGTCGGGGCTCTGGCCCGTGCTCCTGGCGGCCCGGGCGATCCTGTGCCTCGCACGACACGGGATCGTGGACGGCCGGGTGGCCGAGGCCGGTCGCGCGGCGGCCGCGGCGGTCGTGGGATGCGTGGACGCAGAAGGGTGTGTGCGGCACTCGCAGGGTCCCACGCTGTGGGCGACGAGGGCGCCTCCTGCGGGAGTGTGGCCGTGGACCCAGGGCCTGCTGCTCCTGCTCGCGGCCGAGCTGTCCCGGGGGTCCGGGGCAGCGGGCCTGTGGTAGACTCCCCGCTGGAGGGTGGCCATGCGCACGACCATTGCCCTGCTGGTACTGCTCGCATCCGGCTGTGGCCGCACGGAGTCCACCTACGGCGGACCCGGCTCGCACCCGCCGCCCTACCTGGATGCTGGCGACGCGGCGTGGGACGCGAGCTGGGATTCGGGGCCGGACGCGGGCACCGACCCGCCGGCGGATGCGCCAGTGTACGACGTTCCGTGGGACGTGGAGCCGCCGCCGGGAACCTGCCCACCGGGCTGGAGCTGCAGGAACTACGAGCTGCCCGTTTTCAGGGGGGTGGACATCCTGGTCGTGGTCGACAACTCGATGAGCATGGCCGAGGAGCAAGCCACCATGGCCAGGCAGTTTCCCGAGCTCATCTCGAGCCTCCTGGACCCCGAGATCAACCCGACCACGAGCCGGCCGGTCCACGTGCCCATCACGGACCTGCACATCGGCGTGGTGAGCACGGACATGGGCACCGGCGGCTACTCGGTCGAGACCTGCTCGGACCCGATCGACGGCGACGACGGCATCCTGCAGCACAGGCCCAATCCCTTGATCGCCGGCTGCGAGGACGAATACCCCAAGTACCTGACGTACGACGTGGCCTCACCCAGACCGGGGCTGGTCGACGGCATGGCCACGGACTTCGGGTGCATCGGGGTCCTGGGCATCGACGGGTGCGGCTTCGAGCAGCAGCTCAAGGCCGGACTGAAAGCGCTGACAACGCACGCCGCGTGGGATGGAGAGAACGGCGGATTCCTCAGGGACGACACGGTGCTCATGGTCATCTGGCTCTCGGACGAGGAGGACTGCTCCGTGGCTCTCGGAAACGAGGGGATCTTCGACACGCTGGACTCGAGCCTCGGCCACCTGGGCCTGCGCTGCTTCCACCACCCCTACATGATCGAGCCCGTCGACACCTACGTTCTGGGCTTCGCCGATCTTCGGGCGGGATCGCTCTGGCCCATGATCATGGGCATGATCGTGGGCGTGCCCGAGGGCGAGAAGGACTGCGTCGGGTTCGGCAGCGATATCGGCGAGTGCCTGGACCATCCCGACATGATCGAGCGCATCGATCCCATCTCGATGACGCGGCTCGTGCCGAGCTGCGTGAGTGGCTCGGGCGAGGCCTATGCACCCAGGAGGTTCGTCCAGCTGGCGCAGTCGTTCGGCAGCGGGGCGTACGTCCACTCGATCTGCTCGAGCGACTACGAGCCCGCGCTGAAGGCGCTCTCGAGGCTCGTCAACTCCGTGGCCGACCTGACGTGCGAGGGGGCGATCGTGGACCTCGTGAAGGATCCGGGGGACGACTGCCTGTGCAATACGGATTGCGCCGTGGTGCACGTGCTCGCGGATCGAGGACCGTGCCCGGACTCGATGAGGGAGTGGGACCACGACGGCGACACGATCCCGAACGTGGTGCGCAACGGGTCGGGCTCGGTCGTGAAGGCCTGCGAGGTGAGCTACGCCGGGACGCGCATCGAGTCCTGCTCGCGGGACTGCCACGACCCGTATCAGGTCTACCGTGCGGCCGGCGTGGGGTGGTACTACTCGCTCTCGTACACGGGCGTGGCCTGCCCTTCGGTGTCGTTCACGGCCGGGTCGGGTCCGCCGGCCGGGGCATCGACCTTCGTGGCGTGTCCGCCGTAGCTCGAGAGGAAGTGGAAGGTGCACGAGCGGATCGCGGACGGGATCTTCCAGGTGGGAGGCGGCGCCTTCTCGAGCCCGTCGGACTGCCTGGTCTACGCGCTCGACCTTGGAGAGGTGGTGCTGGTGGACTGCGGGTGCGGCCCGAGCTGGCCCAGGATCGGAAAGAACATGCTGGAGGCCGGCCTCGGGGACCCGCACACGCTCGTGCTCACCCACGCGCATGTGGACCACATCGGAGCGGCGCCCGCAGTGGTCCGGGAGACGGGCTGCAGGGTGGCGGCGCACGAGCTGGATGCAGATGCGATCGAGAGCGGGGACGAGAGGCTCACCGCGGCGGGCTGGTATGGGCTCACGCTCGAGACCATGAGCGTGGACCACAGGATGCAGGGAGAAGGGGAGGTGCTCGAGTTCCCGTCGGGATCCCTCCATCTCCTGCACACGCCCGGCCACACGCCGGGCTCGATCGCGGCGTGGACGGAGACGGAGCAGGGGCGCGTGCTCTTCGGCCAGGACGTGCACGGGCCGTTCAGCCCGTCGTTCGGATCCGACGTGGATGCCTGGAGAACGTCCATGGCACGGCTTCTTGACCTGGAGGCAGAGATCCTGTGCGAGGGCCACTACGGGGTCTTCAGGGGCAAGCAGAGGGTGCGCACATTCATCGAGGAGCAGCTCGACATCAACCGCTGAGTCACTCTCCGGGCGGCTCGCGCGGCACCGTGGGAGCGGTGCCGAGGGTGTCGTGGTGCGGTCGCGTGCTTGGAGCGCCCGTGAAGGCGTGGAGCACGCCCGGATCCTCGGGCCGCGGTTTGCGCGCCAGCGTGTAGGCCACGGGGATGAACGCAAGGATCCCGAAGACGAGCAGGGCCCAGGCCCAGAGATCAGGCCATGGCAGATCCAGGGTCATCATGTACATGCCAGTGGAGGCGCCGAGGACGAAGCAGGCCCAGGCGAGGCAATCGATGTGGACCGTCTTGAGCCGTGCGACGCGCAGGGAGCGGCCCAGGTACCAGCGGCCCACCCTCTTGATCGCTCCCTCGTGCAGCGCGCTCACGGGCCGGCCCTCGATGAGGGCCTCCACGTCGGCGAGCATCGCGAGAACGTCGGCGTAGCGCGCGCCGCGCTCCAGCTCGAGCGCCTTGTGCACCACGGCGGCGAGCCTCTCGTCCAGGTGCACCAGCGTGTGCACGGGCGGGATGCTGCCCTCGAGGGTCCCGGCGACGACGGCGGCCATCGTGGGACCCGTGACGGGCGGCCGGCCGGTGAGCATCTCGTAGAGCAGCGCTCCCAGCGCGTAGACGTCGGCGCGGCCGTCGATGTCCGCCTGGCCGCGCACCTGCTCGGGCGCCGCGTAGCCCGGCGTACCGACAAAGGCGCCCACCTGCGTGCCCTCGTGCGGAGCGGAGGTGGAGAGCGCGGGCCGGTCGTCCTCCGCGTCCGCGTCGGCGATGACCTTGGCGATGCCCCAGTCCACGAGCCTCACCTCGCCGAACTCGCCGACGATGATGTTCTGCGGCTTGAGGTCGCGGTGCAGGACCCCGCGCGAGTGGGCGAAGGCCACGGCAAAACCCACCTGCAGGAAGATGCGCAGCAGCCGCGGCGTGGAGAACTCGCCGGCCGTGTCCGGGTCGGTGCGGCGCTCGGAGAGGATCTGCGACAGGGCCCGGCCCCGGAGCCGCGTCATGGTGAAGAAGGGGCGGCCCACGGAGTCGATGCCCAGGGCGTGGACGGCCGGGATGTTGGGGTGGTCGAGCTGCGCCGTGATCTGGGCCTCGCGCACGAGCTCGACGACGGCGCGCTCGCCCATCACGTCCGATCGCGGCCTCTTCAGGGCCACGGTCGAGCGCAGGTCCTGGTCGAACGCCTCGACGACGACGCCGAGCCCGCCGCGGCCCAGCTCGGCTCCCTCGACGTAGCGGCTCGCGGCGTGCGGGTCGCACTCCGGCGGCCCGTGAGGGGCCAGATCCACGGGCGAGAGGGGGGCCACGGTGTCCGCGAGCGCATCGAGCACGCGCTGGTTTCCGATGTTCCTCGTCATGGGCGCGATGCTATCGCAGCGCGCCGGGGGTGTCATCCGGGCTTGCGGCCCGTGATCTCGCTGACGGTCACGCAGAAGCGGCTGCCGCTCAGGTGGTGCAGGAGCTCGAGGCCCGAGTCGAACCGCCACTGACCTTCCCTGAAGTGCTCCGTGGAGGCGAGAGCACGCACGACCTGGGCGACGAGGATGGCAGACGATCCCAGGTCCACGACCTGGCACACCCTGCACTCGAGGCTGGCCACGGCCTCCTCGACGAGGGGGGGCCTGATGATCCCGGCCTTCTCGCGGGTGAGGCCGAAACGGGCGAACTTGTCCTCGACGTCCCGCCCCGACGTGCTCCCGCAGCCGAGCACGGCATCGACGAGCGAAGCCTGCAGGACGTTGAGCCCGAACTCGCCGCGCTCGACGATGAGCGGGTAGGAGAAGTGCCTCTTGCCCGAGACGATGGCCACCATGGGAGGGTCCTGCCGCACGGGAGTGTTCCACGTCACGGGAAAGAGGTTGTCGCGCGTGCCGTCTCCCACGCTCACCAGCACCACGCTGCCGGGGTTGAGCAAACGGTAGGCGCTGCTGAGGGGTTTGACCTCTGCCTTGTTCATGAGTCCTCCTCTGGCTCTTCGCGTGCCGGGCGAGGATCGAGATCTCCATCGGCCTCGAGATCCAGGACGAGGAGCGTACCCCCCGTCACGGCCGCCGGCATGAAGAAGAGCCCCACGAAAGGAATGAAGACGAACAGCCACACGCCCGTGCCCAGGCCGAGCATGCGGACGAAGTGCTTCCTGAGGATGCGGACGCGCTCGCGAACGCCCCGGCCGCGCCGTGCCAGCGGCCAGTCCGTGTAGTCCACGGCGAAGAAGACGATGGTGAGCAGGTAGCCGAAGATCGTGTACAGGACCTGACCGATGACGGGGACAAAGAGCGAGAGAAGGAACGACGGGGCCATGATGACGACGTAGACGGCGGACTTGCCGAGCTCGAGCCGCACGGTCAGGAGCAGGTCGCGCAGGAAGCGCCTCCAGGAGAACGGCGGGGCCTGCTTCTTCTTGTAGATCCGCTCCACCTCCTCGGAGAGCCTGTCCTTGAACGGGGCGGCGAAGAGCGAGGAGAGCAGGTTGA
>JAFDER010000263.1 GCA_019310245.1 Deltaproteobacteria bacterium | reverse complement strand
AGGAACCAGGACGCGGACGAGGACGTCACGGAGGATCCCACGGAGGTCCACGCGGACGTCGCGGACGATGCGCCGACCACGTGCACCTCGGACGAGGAGTGCGACGACGGCGACATGTGCAACGGGCTGGAGACGTGCAGCACGGAGGGCGAGTGCGAGACCGACCCCGAGACCGTGGTGAGCTGTCCGGGTCCGGAGTCGCTGTGCGAGCCGCTCGCCTGCGTGCCGGACACGGGCGAGTGCGAGCCCACGTACGCAGAGGCCGGGACGCCCTGCGAGGATGACTCGGACCTGTGCACCGAGGACGTGTGCGACGGCGCTGGCGCGTGCACGCACCCGGACGACGACTGCGACGACGATGACGACTGCACGATGGACTCGTGCGACACGACCACGGGCTGCGTCAACGAGCTCATCACGGGCTGCTGCAACGAGGACGGGGACTGCGACGACTCGGACCCGTGCACCGACGACTCCTGCCGCTCGGTTGGCACGTGCAGCCACGTGGCCGCGGACTGCGACGACTCGGACGCCTGCACCGTGGACGGGTGCGACTCGGAGACGGGCTGCACGCACGAGACGCTCGACTGCGACGACTCCAACGACTGCACGTCCGAGACCTGCGACACCACCGCCGGCTGCGAGTACACCTTCCTCACCGATACGTCCTGCGACGACGGCGATCCGTGCACGGACGGCGACGCGTGCGACGACTCCGGCCACTGCGTCTCGGGCACCGTGCTGCCCACGTGGTACCGCGACTCGGACGGGGACGGCTACGGCGACGCGGGCGACACGACCTGCGCCTCGACGGCCCCCTCGGGCTACGTTGCCGACGACACGGACTGCTGCGATTCCGAGACAGACGTTCATCCCACACAGACCACGTACTTCTGCTCGTCGTTCACGTGCGCCGGCTCCTCCACCCCCTCGTGGGACTACAACTGCGGCGGTGCGGACATCCAGCGGTGGGACGAAACCGGCGGGTGCTCGACCTACGGCGGCGGCTGCTATCTCTGGAGGGCCGGCTGGGGCGGCGGCTCCGTCCCGGCCTGCGGCGTCACGGCCGACTACATCACGGGCTGCAGCATGTCCACTGGAACCTGCCGTACCGTGACGGAGAGCCGCTGCCAGGAGTGCCGCTGACCCCCGGCTAGGAACCCGCCGCGATCTGCCTCACCGCCTCGAGCGCGGTCTCCACGTCCTTCTCCTCGTTCATCGGCCCCAAGCCGAAGCGCACGGTGCCGCGCGGCGCCGTGCCCATCTGCTCGTGCACGAGCGGCGCGCACTGCAGGCCCGTCCGGGCCGCCACGTTGTGGTCCACGTCCAGCATGGTGCCCGCGTCCGACGGGTCGAGCCCCTCCACGGTGAAGCTCAGCACCGGGAGCCGGTTCTTCAGGCTCGTCGTGCCGTGCAGGGTCACCCTGTCGATCTCCTGCATGCCTTCCTGCAGCCGGGCGAAGAGCTCCATCTCGTGCGTGTAGATGGCGGTCATCCCCCTCTTCTCGATGTACTCCTGGGCCTTGAGCAGGCCCACGATGCCGAGCACGTTCAAGGTGCCCACCTCGAGCCTGAACGGGTACTCCTCGAGGTGGTAGGGGTAGGCGCTCTTGACGCCCGTGCCGCCGTACCGGGTCTGCCTGACCTCGACGCCCTCGGCCACGTACATGCCGCCGATCCCCGTGGGCGCGAGGAGCGACTTGTGTCCCGTGAAGGCGAGCGCGTCGATGCACATCCGCCCCACGTCTATGGGCACCACCCCGGCCGTCTGCGCCGCGTCGATCACGAAGCGGATCCCCCGCTCGCGGCACAGCCTGCCGATCTCCTCCACGGGCTGGAGCGTGCCGATCACGTTCGATCCGTGGTTGACGACGACGAGGCTCGTGTTCTTCCTGAAGCGGGCCGCGATCTCGCCCGGGTCCATCCACCCGCCGCCGGAGTAGGGCACGAAGTCCACCTCGATGAGGCCGTCCCTCTTCAGGTGGTTCAGGGGCCTGATGACGGAGTTGTGCTCCAGGGTCGTCGTGATCACGTGATCGCCCTTCGCGACCATGCCCTGGATCAAGATGTTGAGCGCATCGGAGGCGTTGTAGGCGAAGCACAGCCGGTCCGGGTCCGTGCCGCCGAAGAACCGGGTCAGCGTCTTGCGCGTGTTCTGGACGAGATCCCCACCCACGAGGCACAGGTCGTAGCCCGACCGGCCCGGGTTCACGCCGTAGCGCTTGTAGAGCTCGATCGCCCCCTCACACACC
Organism: Deltaproteobacteria bacterium; assembly: GCA_019310245.1. Taxonomy (GTDB): domain Bacteria; phylum Myxococcota_A; class Polyangia; order DRWM01; family DRWM01; genus JAFDER01. The sequence goes on along the minus strand of JAFDER010000263.1, from coordinate 2,981 downwards.
TCCGGTGGCTTGGGAAAGACCGTGGCCGCGTTGTCCAGATAGGTGATGTCCTGGACGTCCTCGGGAAACTCCATCTCTCACTCCGGGAAGACAGCGGAGCGTACCATAGAATGGACAACCCAGGGAGCATGTGGGATCCTGCGGCCACGGAGGACGGAAGTGACCATGGAAGAGAAAAAGGCAGGAGGCTCTCCGGCTCCCGCGCCTCCGGCGGGTCGGAGCCGCGGAGGATGCCTCACGGCATTCCTCATCGCCATGATGATCATCAACCCGCTCGTCGCCATCCTGTACCTGGTCGCAGGCTCCCTCGTCCAGAAGGGGCTCCCCGACGCCCCCTCGTGGGCCATCCCCGTGCTCGGGATCTTCTGCATCGTCAACCTCGCCTGCGCGATCGCGCTGTGGCGGTGGAAGAGGTGGGGGTTCTACGGGTTCGTCGTCTCCGCCATCGTGGCCCTCGTCGTCAACATCATCATCGGCGTTCCGGCCCACCAGATCATCGCCGGGCCGGTCGGTGTCATCATCCTCTACGTGCTCGTCCGTTCCGTGTGGAACGAGCTCGAGCCAGGAGTCTAGCCATGAGGTGCGCGCCTGCCGTCATCGTCCTGTCGTTCCTTCTCCTCTCCTGCTCCGCCGGGGTCAAGAAGCAGGAGGCCGAGGAGCCCATCGCCGACCAGGTCGCCGCTGCCGTGGAGCCCGCGCCCCAGGCGGGCACGGCGATCGAGCAGGAGCTGATCGGGAAGATTGGTACCTGCTGGTTCCGCAAGCCCTACAGCTACATGTTCGGATCCTCGGCCCCCATCGACGTGGGCGGGACATCGTTCGGGATGCTGCTCGCCGGGATCGGCGGCATCCTCTACTACGGCGATCTCAACCAGTGCTTCGCCGAGCAGATGGACACCGGCGTCACGTCCTACTCGGACAACAAGCCCTTCGCGAAGATGAGCGGACTTCCCATCCACTCCGATCGGATGGACGGGTCCCAGCCCTTCGGCTTGTACAACCCCGACATCGTCGTGTGGGGCTACACGAACCTCATCCCCGCCCAGACCGACCTCATCGCGGGCGTTCCGGCCCAGACCATCTACTCGGGCGTGTTCTCGCGCTTCTTCCGCATGATGACCGAGAGCCACCTCTATCTGGTCCAGTCGGGCACGTACCGCCAGGAGATGGACGCCTACTGGAAGATGGCAAACCAGACCGGACAGGACGGCATCGACTATCTCCAGGCCCGCTACCAGGGAACGCTCCCTGACTACGGCGGCTCCTGGGACGGCACCTCGATGACGCCGCAGATGGCCATCGGGTTCTGGCTCAGGCGCGGGCTCGACGGTACGAACGAGGAGCTGTGGACCGGCCTGAAGAAGGTCATGCTGAGGTTCGACGGGCAGTGGTACGCCGGCCTGCGCTCCACCTACAATTCAAACGACATCGTCTGGTAGGGGCTAGAACGGCCCTTCGACGGGCTCAGGGCCACGGGTGGCTAGAACGATTTGACGTAGATGCGCTCCACGCCCGTGCCGTCTTCCTCGCGGAACGCCACGTGCACGGTCGAGCCGATGCCCGTGATGTCGGGTTCCACGGCGTCGCGCGTGGAGTCGACGTTGAGCGCTCCGCCCGCCGCGACCCAGCTCGTGCCCGACAGCCTCTTGACGTAGACCGTGCTGACGCCCGCTGTGATCTCCTGCCAGGTGACGTACGGGGTGCCCGAGACGATGGCGATGGCGGGGTTGCGCGAGTCCCCGGCCCCGCTCGCGCTTCCCGATCCCACGAGCGCCCAGTCCGTGGTCTCCCAGCGCTTGACGTAGACACGCCCCGTGCCTCCCGGTGCGTCCTCCTCGATCCAGGCCACGTACAGGACGCCGCTCGAGTCAGAGGTGATGTACGATGCCTCGTCCCATCCGGCGGCGACGTTCATGTCGAGGATCGAGCCGTGATCCGTCCATCCCGCTCCGGTCGAGTCCCAGATCTTCACCGAGTGGACGCTCATGTCGCCGAGGGCGATGTAGGGCCGGTCGGTGTAGACGATGTCGGTGATCCCGCTGCCGTTCATGGTGATGAGCTCCGAGCCCACCCAGGCCGTTGAGGGATGGTGCCGCCATGCCGCGCCGTCGTGCCACGCGTAGCCCACCCCGATGCCGCACCCGCCCGCTCCCATGTAGGTGAGGTGCGGATGGGGCACGGAGTCCAGCGCCAGGTCGAGGCTCTGGAGCGCCAGGCACCAGGTGTCGAAGCCGGGGGCGCCCACCTCGGTCCACGCGCCGGACGAGAAGTACTCCACGTGGGCGGTTCCCCAGTCGGCGTGGTAGATGACCCAGGGGGTGGTGCCGTGGAACTCGATGTCGACCACCTCTGCGGCGTCCAGGTCCGTCGGCACGAAGCTCGAGCCCACGTCGACCCAGCTCGGGTCCACGTACCTGCGCACGATCACGTCGTGCTCGAACCCGGGGTACTCCTCGACGAGCGCCACGAAGGGCAGGGCGCCGTCCGAGCCGATGGCGTGCGCCGCGGCGGGGTACGTGCTCGAGTTCACCGGGCCGCCGACCGGGATCCACGTGCGGGCAACGCAGGAGCCTCCGACGCAGGCCTGGTCGATGGCGCAGGCGCTCGTGCAGCCCCCGCAGTGGTCGCGGTCCGTGAGAAGGTCCACGCACACGCCGCTGCAGTTCGTCAGCCCCGTGTCGGTGCCCACGCACGTCCCCGCCCCGTCGCAGACGTCGGGCGTGGTGCAGATGTCGCCGTCGTCGCACGCGGCCCTGTTGTACGACGTTGTGCACCCCGTCGTGGTGTCGCAGGAGTCGTCCGTGCACACGTCGCCGTCGTCGCACACGATCGCGGCGTGCACGCATCCGGTCGTGGTGTCGCATGAATCGGTCGTGCACGCGTCGACGTCATCGCAGTCCACGGCCGCGTGCGTGCACGAGCGTGTGGACCCGTCGCAGGCGTCCGTGGTGCAGGCGTTCAGGTCGTCGCAGTCGCCGTCC
>JAFDER010000262.1 GCA_019310245.1 Deltaproteobacteria bacterium | reverse complement strand
AACCGCGCCCTCGTGCATGTAGCAGAACAGCTTGCCCGTCCTGCAGAATCCCGTCTGGATCTCGTCCAGCGCGAACAGAACGTTGTTCTCCTTGCACAGGGACCTCACCTCCCGGAGATAACCCTCTGGCGGGATGATGATTCCCGCCTCTCCCTGGATGGGCTCGATGAGGACGGCGGCGGTGCGCTCGTTCATCTTGCTATTGATCGCGTCCACGCTGCCGTACTCGACGACGTGGAAGCCCGGCGTGAAGGGGCCGAAGTCCTTCTTGTAGAGCTCCTCGGAGCTGAACGAGATCACCGTGACCGTGCGCCCGTGGAAGTTGTCGTGGGCCACGATGATCTCCGCCTCGTATCTGGGGACGCCCTTCTCCAGGTAGGCCCACTTGCGCGCGATCTTGAGCGCCGTCTCGACCGCCTCGGCTCCCGTGTTCATTGGCAGCATGAGGTCCATCCCGCTGAGCGTGCACATGTACTCGCACAGCTCGCCCAGCTGGTCGTTGTGGAACGCCCTCGATGTGAGCGTGAGCTTCTCGGCCTGCCGTGCGAGAGCCTTCATGATCCTCGGGTGCCTGTGGCCCTGGTTCAGTGCCGAGTAGGAGCTGAGCATGTCGAGGTACTTCGTCCCCTCGGCGTCCCAGACCCAGACCCCCTCTCCTCGCGTGAGGACGACGTCCAGCGGGTGGTAGTTTTTCGCCGAGTACTTCTCGGTCGTTGCGATCACTGCCTTCGAGCTGCTCATGATTGTCCTCCAGCAAAAGTCTCGTACAGCTTCCGGACCGTGGCGTACGGTGTCGTCCGTCCGGCCTCGATGGAGTCCAGCGAGGTCTCCACGGCCTCCGCGAGTTCGTGCTCCAGTCGTTGTATGGCGCGCTCGGCGATCCGCCTCTTGATCTCGGCACGCAGGCGGTCGCGCTGCTCTCCCGGCTTCTCGTGCTCGTGGTGGGCCTCGAGAGCGTCTCCCAGGGCTTCCAGCCCCGTCCCGCTCGTGGCCACCGTCTCGACGACTGCGGGAGGATGCTCGATGGACTGGAGCTGGAAGAAGAGAGCCAGCTCCTTCGCGACCCGGTCGGCCCCCTGCCTGTCCGCCTTGTTGACCACGAACAGGTCGCCGATCTCGATGATCCCGGCCTTCATGATCTGGATGGCGTCGCCCGTGTCGGGCGAGAGCACGACGGCCACCGTGTGCACCACCGATGCGATCTCCACCTCGTCCTGCCCGACCCCCACGGTCTCGATGATGACCACGTCCCTTCCCATGGCGTCCATGATGCGCGCGATGTCCTGCGTCGAGCTCGAGAGGCCGCCCACGGCGCCTCGGGTGGCCACCGAGCGGATGAACACGCCGTCGTCTGCCGCGTGGCGCTGCATGCGCACGCGGTCTCCCAGGAGGGCCCCGCCCGTGATGCTCGAGCTGGGATCCACGGCGACGACGCCAACGGAGCGGCCCCGCCCCCGGAACAGCTCGATGAGTCCGTCAGCCAGTGTGCTCTTGCCGCATCCCGGGCTGCCGGCGAGTCCGATGACGTGAGCGCGTCCCGTGTGCTGGAAGAGCGCGTCGAGGGCTTGCTCGTGGCCTTCGCGCCTGTCGTCAACCAGCCTCATCAGCCTCGCCCCGCTGAGGCGGTCCCCGTCGAGGACCCCCCTGACGAGGGCTTCCAGCCCGGAATCCTGCGGCGTCGATTGCATGCCAGGGTGCGCTCCATCAACAGGTTCGAGGGCGTTATATCGCACACGGTGGGGCCCGGCAACCGGGGCTGGTGAACTAGAGGGCCGAGAGGAACCTGGCGATCGATCCCCAGTACAGCTCGCCTCCGCGGGCGATGATCGTGTTGTGGTCGGCGTCCGGGATCGTGACGAGCAGCTTGTCACTCGCGGCGGCGTGCTCGTGGTTTCGCTCCGCGTGCCAGAAGGGGACGATCATGTCCCCGTCCGCGTGCAGGAGGAGCACGGGGACCTCGACCCTGGACATCTTGTCCTCGTTGTCGTCTCCCTCCACGTGGTCCAGCCCGAGGAAGCTGACGGTGATGCCCAGAAGGCCCAGGAGCGGAAGGGTGCGGGCGAAGCCGCTCTCGATCACGAGCCCGGCCACGTCGTCGCCCCGGCTCGAGGCGAGCTCGATGGCCGATGCGCTGCCGAGGCTCCGGCCCATGACGACGAGCGGGCCCGTGTGCCCTCGCTCCGCGAGCAGGTGCAGCACGGCGTCGAGCACGGGATGTGCGTCCTTGACGAGCCCCCTCATGGACGGCGAGCCCGTGCTCTTGCCGTAGCCCCGGAAGTCGGCGCACAGGAGGGACGCTCCGGCGGCGTGGAACGCCGGCGCCATGTCGTCGTAGTCCGCAACGATCTCACCGTTTCCATGAAAGTGCAGGACGGTCGGTAGGTTGGGGTCGGAGGGGTGGAACCTGGCAGCCACCATGGCTCCGTCCTCCACGTCGATCTCGAGATCCTCGCTGCCTGGAGGCGCGGGGCGTCCGGGATCCGGCCTGGGGAAGAAGATGCCCGAGTTCACGGCGGGGTGGTCAAGCCTGGTGAGGATGTCGTCTTCGCTCATGGCCTCACGGATGCGTCGAGGTCCAATCTGGGCGCTCGGGTCCGTGATGTCAACTCCTCATGGATCCTCCTCGGCCCTGCGTTCCTCGTCGCGGCGGGCCTCTTCCACCCAGACATCCCTGTGCCTCTCCACGGCCCGCAGCTCGGCCTGCGCATGGGCCAGCCTCGTTCTCGCGCCCTCCAGTGCACGGGCCGCCTTGCCGGCGGCATCCCTTGCCGAGTCGAGCCTCATGATCGCCTCGTCCAGCTTCTTCTCGAGCGCTTCCAGGCGCCTCACGAGGGCCTGGATGTCGGCCGCCCGCACCCCGCGGCGCTCGCGCAGTCGCTTCTTTCGCCGGGCATCCTCGACCTCACCGCGGGCACGGTGCTCCTCCATCCGGGCTTCATCGAGATCCCGCCGGCAGTCCCCGGCCTTCACTTGCGCCGATTGAAGGTCCTGCAGCCGCTCGTCTCGCTCGAGCCTCCTCAAGGAGAGCACCGCCTCGAGCGGGTAGCCGTCCTTCATGAAATCCCCACCATCGTTCACAGCGTACCACGGAGCCTCCGCTTCTCGACAGCGTCCAGGAACGCTTCCCTGGTTCCGTACCTGAACGAATAGCCGTACCGGTCGACGAGCCTGGCGGGCGAGGCCACGATTCCGTGAGCGAGCAGGGGGGCCGCCTCCGGTGCCGCGCCTCCGATGCGCAGGCGCCACAGGAGGCCGAGGAGCGCCCTGAGAACGGGAAGTGGAACGGGGACGCTCGGGCGCCCCTGGGTGCGGCCCAGGGCCCGAATCGTCGAGAAGCTGTCCGGGCAGAGATTGAAGGTCCCGGAGGCTTCCTCGTCGTGGATGACCCTGTCAACGAGCTCGGCGAGGTCCTGCTCGTGGATGAGCTGGATCCTGCCGTCCCCTCCCATGATCGACGGGAGCAGTGGAGACCGTGCGATCGTCCGGACCACCCCCCCCGGCTTCGTGCAGCTTGGCCCGGCGACCGTGCACATGCGCAGGATGACCAGGTTCCTGCCCGCACGCTTGGCGAGCGCACGCCACTGCGCCTCGCACTGCTTCTTGTGCTCCGCGTAGGCGTAGCCGCCAGGCCTCATGGGTTGGTCCTCGTCGATCCACTCGGGATTGTCCTCGTGCGCACCGTAGACGCTGATCGAGCTCATCAGCACTGCCTGCCTGATCGATGGGGCCCCGAAGCATGCGTCACCCACGTTCCTCGAGCCCTCCACGTTGAGGACGCGATCGGCCTCCGGGTCATGCGTGGGATCGATCCTGAAGGCCAGGTGGATCACGTGGGTGGGCTCGTGGGTCGCGAAGACCCGCTCGACCTGCCCGCGGTGGCGCACGTCGACGTGCTCGAACGTGAAGCCGGGCCGCTCCGCACCGGCTCGGGGCGGCTCCACGTCCAGTCCGACGACGGGCACTCCGCGGCCCGCCAGGTGCGCGGCGATCACGTGGCCGCAGTAGCCGGACGAACCGGTGATGAGGACCTTTCTGGCCTTGTCCATTCCGTGTCCCGCGACGTTTGTCGCTTCCCAGGTCATGTCTTACAATGGATGGCCACGAGCGTCACGTCCGGCGTTCCTGAGAGGGTCGAGCTGAGCCGAGATGAGGTCCATGACCACACCAGCCGTCGTTCTGAGGCGAACCGATTACGGGGAGAGCCACAGGATGATCCTCATGGCCACGGCGGACGCGGGCACGCTCTCCGCGATCGCCAGGCATGCGCGGCGGAGCACCAAGCGCTTCGGAGGAGCGCTCGAGCTGTTCACCGTCATGGAGGCAAGGCTCGAGCGCCGGAAGGAGGAGGCGCCCTGGAATCTGGCAAGCGCGCGCGTCCTTCGCTACCATGAGGGGTTTGCGGGGGACGTGGGCCGCTTTGCCGCCGGCTCGTACGCGATCGAGCTTCATCGCATGCTCGTTCCCCACGAGATCGCCGAGGTGGAGGCGTACTCCTGGCTCCTCGATTTCTTCGGGCGCTACGAGAACGCCCTCCCCGGGCCCGAGCAGATGGTGGTCGAGGAGCTGGCCCTGCTGACCGTCCTCGGGCACGCCCCCCGGTTCGACAGGTGCGTCACGTGCGGCCGGGAGGCTCCTGAGAGGTCCTGGGCGAGCTTCGATCATGCCGCGGGCGGGATCGTGTGCAGGAGCTGCGGGGGCAGGGGGATCAGGCTGGGCTCCCGGCTGCGGACGTTCCTGATCGAGGCGAACGCGGCGGCGGAGAGCCGCGAGGTTCCCGGCAAGATCGATGCGTCCGAGGTGGTGATCCTGCGGCGCTGCCTCGACCTGTACGTGCGAGCCGTCGCGGACCGGGAGCCGCGCTCGATGACGGCCCTGCGCAGCGCCTGGGGGCTCTAGACCGAGGAGGCGTACTGGACGTAGTACTTCAGGACCTTCTTGACGTAGCCGACAGTCGTCTTGAAGGGGGGAACGCCACCGTACTTGACCACGTTGCCCTCGCCCGCATGGTAGCCGGCGATGGTGAGGATCACGTCTCCCTCGAACATGTTGGCGAGGATGCGGAGGTACCTCACCCCGCCGAGGATGTTCTGCCTGGGGTCGAACGGCTTCTCCACTCCCATGCGGTCCGCCGTACCGGGCATGAGCTGCATGAGTCCTTGGGCTCCGCAGACGCTGACCACGTTGGGGTCGTAGTCCGACTCGACCCTGATGACGGCCCTGATGAGCGGTTCCGGAATCT
>JAFDER010000261.1 GCA_019310245.1 Deltaproteobacteria bacterium | reverse complement strand
CCGCGCTCCGCTCAGGGGTCTCGTCGTCATCCTAGATCCTCGGGTCCTCGAACTCGCCGAACACGCGCTTGAGCACGGAGACCATCTCGCCCACGGTGGCGTACGCGCGCACGCACTCGAGGAACGTTGGCATGAGGTTCCGGCCCTCCTGCGCTTCCTGCTTCAGCTTCTCGAGCCCCCCCCGCACGGCCTCGTCGTTCCTCTGCGCCCGCACCTCGCCGAGCCTCCCGAGCTGCTCCTCGACCGAGCGCGGATCGTGGGGGTGCAGCTCCACGTCCCGCCTCTCCTCCTCCATGCGGTAGCGGTTCACGCCCACCTTCGGGATCGTGCCGTCGCGGATGGCCTGCTCCTCCCGGTACGCCTGCAGCGCCACCTGCCTCTGCACGTGGCCCTCGGAGACCGCCTTGACGATCCCGCCGTACGCGCGGATCGACTCCATGTGCTCCCGGATCTTCGCCTCCATGGCGTCCGTGAGCCACTCCACGTACCAGGATCCCCCGAGCGGATCCACCACGTCCGTGACGCCGCTCTCCTCGGCCACGATCTGCATGGTCCTCAGGCCCATCAGCGATGCCTTCTCGCTCGGGATGGTGTACGCCTCGTCGTAGCAGCACAGCGCCATGGTCTGCGTGCCCGCAAGCGCGCTCGCCATGGCGTAGATCGTCGATCGGATGATGTTGTTCTCGGGCTGCTCGATGGTCAGGCCGCCTCCGCCTCCGCCCGCGATCATGCGGATGACCATGCTCTTGGGGTTCCTGGCTCCGAGCTCGTCTCGCATCATGCGTGCGTAGGCCCGGCGCCCGGCTCGGAACTTGGCCACCTGCTCGAACAGCCCGCCGTGGATGTCGAAGTTGAACGACAGGCGCGGGGCGAACGCGTCGATGTCGAGCCCTCTATCCATGACGTGCCGTGCGTACGCCTCGGCGATGAGCAGCGCGTAGGCCATCTCCTGTGCCGGGTCAGCGCCCGACTCCCGGATGTGGTAGCCGCACACGCTCACGGGGCTGTACAGGGGCAGGTGCTCGGCGCAGTAGATGATCGTGTCGCCGATCAGGTGCATGGAGGGCTCCACGGGGAAGATCCACGCGCCGCGGCCCACGTACTCCTTGAGGATGTCGTTCTGCGTCGTGCCGCGGATCTTCCCGGGCGCGACGCCCTGCTTCTCGGCCGCCGCCTGGTGCATCGCGATCATGATCCCGGCCACGGCGTTGATCGTCAGCGCCGTGGAGACCCTGCCCAGATCGATGCCGTCGAAGGCCGTCTCGAAGTCGGCCAGCGTGTCAACGGCCATCCCCACCCTGCCCACCTCGCCCTCGGCGCGGGTGTCGTCCGAGTCGAGGCCGTTCTGGGTCGGCAGGTCGAAGGCCACGTTGAGCGCGCTCTGGCCCTGTCCGATGAGCAGCTTGAACCTCTCGTTCGTCTCCCGGGGCGTGCCGAACCCCGCGTACTGCCGCATCGTGAACATGTGGGTGCGGTACATGGCCGGGTGGATGCCGCGCACGAACGGGAACGCGCCCGGCTCGCCCACCTCACCTCCGCCGGCCGAGTCCTCGGGCCCGTAGACCGTCTTGAGGGGGATGCCCGACTCCAGGGTCGCCTCGCGCGGCGTGCGCTTCTTTCCGGGCTTCTTCTCAGCCACCGGCCAGCTCCTTGATGCGGTCCGCCACGGCGTCGAAGTCCGCTCCCGTGGGGAACACGCCCGCGACGCCCAGCTCCTCGAGCCGGGCCGCGTCCGCCCCCGGGATCACCCCACCCACGAGCACGTGCACGTCGTCGAGCTTCTTCTTCGAGAGCTCGGCGAGCACCTTCTCGGTGAGCACGAGGTGCGCCCCGCTCATGATGGAAAGGCCCAGCACGTCGGCCGACTCCTCGAGCACGGTCTCGGCGATCTGCTCCGGCGTGCGGTGCAGGCCCGTGTAGATCACCTCGAGGCCCCTGTCGCGCAGCGCCAGGCACAGCACCTTGGCCCCCCTGTCGTGGCCGTCCAGGCCGGGTTTCGCGATGACGACCCTGATTGTCCTTCCGGCCATGGTCCCTCGGCCTCCGGGGTTTTTCCTTGATGTGCGCACCCTTACCGGTGAGGTCCCGGCGGCGCGCAGCGAGTAACTATAGATGAGTCGAATCTTTGGTCAAGAGTGATCGTGCGCGCACGCAGCGCCCGTCGACCTAGGGCGTGTGCAGCGGCGGCGGAGGCTTGTTCTCCAGGGTGCCCAGGGCCTCCTCGAGTGCCTCCATCTCCTCCTCGCTGAAGTCCCCGCCCGTGGAGAGGACGTCCGCGGTCTTGCCTCCCTCTCCCTCGACCCCCAGGATCTTCAGCACCCCCTTGTCCCTGACCACGGTCTCGTGGACCGTCTCGCGGGCCTTCTCGGGGGACATCTGCTCCTCGTCGGTGTCCGCGTCGGCGGGTGGCGGTGATTCCGTCCCGGACGAGATCGTCGGCCCGCTCGGCGGGCCCTCGGCCGGGACGGGCCGTGCGGTCTCTGGCTTGCACCCCGCGAGGGCGGTGGCGAGCAGGAGGGCAAGGATGAGGCCGCGCATGGTGCGTCGATCAGAGGCCAGAGACGCTCAGGGAGAACGTGCCAGAGTCGCTCGAGCCGTAGCCGTCCATGAAGAAGTAGTACGTGGTGCCCGCGCTCAGCGAGACCGTGAGGAGTGAGTCCAGGAACGACCCGTCATCGTCGTCACAGCCCACCTCGGTACCCGAGGTGCAGCTCGAGCTCCGGACGTAGATGCACGTGTCGTAGGATGTGCCGAGCGTGGCGAACGTGACCGTTCTCGTGGAGGTGGGCGTGATGACATAAACCCATTCTGGACCGCCGCCGGATCCGCACGTGGACGGGGAGTGCGACGAGGATCCCGATGTCGTCCCGGAATAGCTGCCACTCGTCGTGAGGGGCTCGGGGCAGCCGCACGTGCCCACGTCGCCGTCCGTTCCGTCGCAGTCCTGGTCGATGCCGTCGCCGCAGATCTCCGTGGCCCCTGGGTGCACGCCGCCGGCCGTGTCGTCGCAGTCGTCTCCGCCGCACGACTCGGGCGGGTGCAGGTCCCCGTCCTCGTCGATGAGCGTGTTCGTGCACGAGGCCGTGTCCTCGTGGCACTCGTCGATGGTGCAGTCGTCCTCGTCCTCGCAGATCGTCGTGGGATCGCCCCGCTGGCAGAACCCGTAAGGACACAGCTCCCGCCCGTCGCAGAAGATGCCGTTCTGGCAGTCCTCGTCGGTGCCGCACACCATCCCCATCGTGTCGCGGGGCCCGTCGACGGGTGCGTCCGCCTCGGCCGGCACGTCCCAGCCGTCAGCGATGTCGGCCGCGTCCCAGGCGTCCATCACGTCGGGCACGTCGGCCCACCCGTCCACCTCGGCCGTGTCCGACGGCATGTCGATGACAACGTCCCACCAGGGTTGGCTCGCCTGGGTGCACGAGGCCAGCATGATGCCCAGCGCTGCGACGGCGCCTGTCGAGAGTACTCTCATTGTCGGCTCCCGGTTTACGATATTCTACCCTCAATCGGGGCCGATTGCATCACGGGTGGGGGGGTCAGAGCCCGCTCACGGTCAGCGTGAACGGCCCGGACGACGTGGAGCCGAACCCGTCCACGAACACGTAGGAGGTGCCCGTCCGGAGCCGGACGCGCAGGTAGGAGTCCAGGAACGAGCCGCCGTCGTCGTCGCAGTCCACCTCGGTGCCCGTGTCGCAGGGGCTATCGCGCACGTACAGCACCGTGTCGTGCGACGTGCCCAGGGTCGAGAGCGTGACCCAGGACGAGCCCGTCATCACGATGGAGAAGACCCACTCCGGTCCGGATCCGCCGCACGTGCCACTGTGCGCGGAAGCGCCCGACGTGGTCCCGGTGTACGTGCCGCTCGACGTGATCGGCTCGGGGCACGAGCAGGTGCCCATGTCGCCGTCCGTTCCGTCGCAGTCCTGGTCGATCCCGTCTCCGCAGATCTCCGTGGCTCCGGGATGGATCGAGCTGTCGCCGTCGTTGCAGTCGTCGCCGCCGCAGGACTCGGGAGGGTACAGGTCGCCGTCGGCGTCGATGAGCACGTTCGAGCAGGTGTCCGAGGTCACGTCGCACGTGTCCACCGTGCAGTCGTCCAGGTCGTCGCACGCCTCGTCCGCGACCGTGTGCTCGCAGGCGCCGGTGGAGGTGTCGCACGTGTCGAGCGTGCAGTTGACGCCGTCCGAGCAGTCCACGGGCGCGTTGACGCACGTGTCGGTGGTCACGTCGCAGGTGTCGTCCGTGCAGGGGTTCGAGTCGTCGCACGCCGCGTCGTCTGTCACGTGGTCGCACGAGTCCGTCTCCTCGTTACAGGTGTCCAGGGTGCAGCTGACGCCGTCGCCGCAGTCCACGAGCGGCCCCGCCGTGCAGAACCCGTACGGGCACTCCTCCACGCCGTCGCAGTACAGGCCGTTCTGGCAGTCCTCGTCCGTGCCGCACGCCATGCCGATCGTGTCGACGAAGGCGTCCTCCGTTGCAGGATCGGAGGCGTCCGGGACCTCGGCGGCGTCGCTTGCGTCCGGCGCGTCCGCGGCGTCCGACGGGGTGTCGGCATCGGACGCGTCGAGCACCTCCTCGAACGAGGCGTCCGAGGAGAGCTCGGACGATTTCGCGCACCCTCCGGCCGGACTGGCGCACATCACCAGGACCAGCAACGCCAGGTTCGGTCGCATGGAACCCTCCCCGTCGATCACGGATAGTTTACTCGTATCCGGCCGGATTTCCAGCGGTCACAGGCCCATGACGTTGAGCTGGTAGTTGCCCGTCGCCGTCGAGACCGCGCCGTCCACGGCCAGGTAGTAGGTGCCGGCTGCCAGGGTGAGATCCAGGGCGGACTCGGTACGGAAGCCCGCGTTCAGGTTGCATCCCGCCTCCGTGCCCGTGCAGGAACCCTCGCGGATGAACAGGACCGTGTCGTAGTCGCTGCCGAACGTGTCGACGTGCACGTCCGTGGAGGCGGTGAGCGTGAAGGTGAACCAGGCTTCCAGGCCTCCCGTGGCCGTGGCGCACGAGCCGTCGCCCTGGTTCGTGAGCGATGAGTTGGCGCCGCTCCATGAGCCGTCTGCCGTGATCGCGTGCGCCGCGCTGCAGGCGTCGTTGCCCGTCACGGCGGTCGGCGTGACCGCCTCGCGCACGACCAGGGTGTAGGGCCCCGAGATGCCCGCCAGCACGTCGTCCACGAAGACGATGTACGTGCCCGCCGTCAGGGTGGCCTCCGCGCCGGCGGTGTAGTCCTGGCACATGACCTCCGTGCCC
>JAFDER010000036.1 GCA_019310245.1 Deltaproteobacteria bacterium | reverse complement strand
GGCAACTCCTCGGCCGGCCCATGGGCCGCATCATCGAGCCTCTCGAGAGGATGGGAGCCGGGGTAGCGAGCAGCGGCGGCCTCGCGCCGCTCTGCTTCGGCGCACGCGGCGGGCCGCTCGTGAGCATCGACTACCGTCTGCCCGTCGCGAGCGCGCAGGTCAAGAGCTGCATCCTTCTCGCGGGCCTGTTCGCGGACGGGGTCACGACCGTGCTCGAGCCGGGCCCGTGCCGCGACCACACCGAGCGCATGCTCGGGGCCATGGGCGCGGGCGTCGCCGTCGACGGGCGGAGGATCTCCATCGCGCCGCCTCCGGGGCCTCTCGCACCCCTCGACCTGGTCGTCCCGGGCGACCTTTCGTCTGCCGCCTTCCTCATCGTGGCGGCCTCGATCGTGCCGGGGAGCGAGATCCTTCTCGAGGGCGTGGGAGTGAATCCCACGCGAACGGGCGTCATCGACGCCCTCACGCGCATGGGTGCCCGGATCGACGTGGGGCGCATCCGCGATCGGGCGGGCGAGCCGGTTGCAGACATCACCGTCCACTCGTCGGAGCTCAGCGGCGCCACGTTCGGCGGGGACGAGATCGTGACGATGATCGACGAGATCCCCGTGCTCGCGCTGGCCGCCACGCAGGCGAGCGGCACGACCGTGATCCGCGGGGCGTCGGAGCTCCGGGTCAAGGAGACCGACCGGATCGCCACCACCGCCGGAGAGCTGAGCCGTCTCGGAGCTTCCATCGAGCCGCGCGAGGATGGCATGGAGATCCAGGGACCGACGCCCCTCGTGGGGACGACCGTGGAGAGCCACGGCGATCACCGCCTGGCCATGACGCTCGCGGTCGCCGGGCTCGTCGCACGCGGCCGGACGACGGTCCGGGAGGCGCACGTGGCGGCGGATTCATTCCCCGGCTTCGAGGAATGCCTCGCTTCGGTCGGCGCCGGCGTGGAGGCGTCATGATGCAGCGCGTCGGCCTCATCGGGTGGCCCGTGGCCCACAGCCTGAGCCCGGTCATGCACAATGCCGCGTTCGCCGCCCTCGGGATGGACTGGGAGTACGTCCTCGTGCCTGTGGAGCCGGGCCGCCTCGGGGAGGTGCTCGAGGAGCTCCGGGCGCGTGGCCTTGCGGGAGCCAACGTCACGGTGCCCCACAAGCGGGACGTGATCGAGCACCTCGACCGCCTGAGCGAAGAGGCCGCCGCCATCGGCGCCGTCAACACGATCTCCGCGGCAGGTGACGGCGCGCTCACCGGCTCGAACACGGACGGGATGGGTTTTCTGGCCGACCTGCGCAGCCACGGGTTCGATCCGGGCGGCGTGGACGCGCTCGTCATCGGGACGGGAGGGTCGGCCCGCGCCGTCGTGCACGCGCTCTCGAGCGCCGGTGCGAGCTCCGTCGTGGTCCTGGGCCGGAGCCTGGAGAGAGCGCGGGAGCTGACGGGCGACATGGCGGGACGCTTCCCGTCCATCGTGCTCGAGGAGGCGTTGTTTCCCGGAGGCCTCGACGACCGGCTCCACGCCGCGCATCTCGTCGTGAACTGCACGCCTCTGGGCATGGTCGGGCATGAGCCCTCGACGGGCCTTTACGCGGACGCCCCGTTCGGGGAGCGGCACCTGGTGTGCTTTCGTTCGAAATCTGGACAGGCGTGAAACCTCCGCTTGATGTCATGCGCAGGGCGGCGGAGAATGGCCCGGGAGCGGGATGAGGCCATGCTGACCATACTCAGGTTCCTCACGGCCGGTGAGAGCCATGGACCACGGCTGACCGGGGTCCTCGAGGGGCTACCCGCCGGACTCACGGTCGATCGCGGGCGCGTCGACGAGGATCTGGCGCGCAGGCAGAGAGGCTCCGGATCGGGCGGCCGGATGGACATCGAGCGCGACAGGGTACGGATCACGGCGGGCGTGATGGCGGGTCTCACCACGGGCGCACCCGTCGCGCTCGAGATCGAGAACCTCGACTGGGAGAACTGGCGTGACCGTGATGTGGATCCCATGGTCACTCCGCGGCCGGGCCACGCGGACCTCACGGGAGCGATCAAGTACGGATACCCGGACCTCAGGCCCGCGCTCGAGCGCGCCAGCGCGCGCGAAACCGCCATGCGCGTGGCCGTGGGAGGGATCTGCCGCCAGGTCCTCGGCGCGTTCGGGATCGTGGTCGGCGGGTACACGCTCCGCATCGGAGGCGTCGAGGCGGCCCTTCCCTCGGATCCGGGTCCCGACGAGTACCGCCGGAGGTTCGAGACGGCACGCCGCAGCGACGTCTGCTGCCCGGAGCTGGACGCGGCCGCAAGGATGCAGGCCGCGATCGACCTCGCCGAAAAGCAGGGCGATACCCTCGGTGGGATCATCGAGGTTGCGGCGCTCGGAGTGCCCGCGGGCCTCGGCAGCCACGTGCACTGGGACCGCAGGCTGGACGCCAGGCTCGCGATGGCCCTGGTGTCCATCCAGGCCATGAAGGGCGTGCAGATCGGCCCGGCCTTCACGAATGCCGCCCTGAGCGGGACCGGCGTGCACGACGAGATCTTCCTCGAGGAAGGCCGGCTGGAGCGCAGGACGAACCGGGCCGGCGGCCTCGAGGGCGGGATCACGAACGGCGAACCCGTCGTCGTGCAGGCCGCCATGAAGCCCATCAGCACCACGCGCATCGCACGTGCGAGCGTCGACCTCGCCGCCGGCGTTGCATCCAGGCCCTCGTACGAGCGCAGCGACGTGTGCGCCGTGCCGCGCGCCGTCGTCGTCTGCGAGGCCATGGCCTCCATCGTGCTCGCCGATGCGCTCCTGCTGAAGCTCGGCGGCGACAGCCTCGAGGAGATGAGGCCCCGCTTCGAGGCCCTGCGTGCCGGCAGGCTCGACGACCTGTCCATGGACGCAAAACCCTGGCGGCCCGCATGTGATGACTGATCCTTCGAGCATCGTGCTCACCGGGCCGTCCGGGGCCGGGAAGAGCACAGTGGGCCGCATCCTCGCCGACATGACAGAGCGCACGTTCGTGGACATGGACGCCGAGCTTGAGAGCGATCTCGGCTGCACGATCACGGAGTACTTCGAGGAGCATGGCGAGGGGGCGTTCCGCGACAGGGAGTCGGCTCTGTGCGTGGATCTCGCCTCGCGGGCCGGGCTCGTCATCGCGGCCGGCGGCGGGGCGATCCTCAGGACCGCCAACCGCGAGGCCCTGTCCTGCCGGGGGATCCTCGTCAACCTGAGCGCGCCCGTGGACACGCTCCTGCGCCGCCTCGATGCGTCCGACGATCGTCCGCTCCTCCAGGGTGACCGCAGGCAAGCCCTCCTGGCCCTGATCGAGGAGCGGCGCGCGGCGTACGGCGCCGCTGCCGTCCAGGTGGACACGGACGGCCTGAGCCCGGAGCAGGTGGCCCGCCGGGTCGCCGGGATCGTGGGCGCGATGGAGCCATGAAGCGCATCGACGTCAGGGCGGAGGGGGGCGGGTACCCCATCATCATCGAGGACGGCCTCCTTGCGCGCTCGGGAACCGTGGTGCGCGAGCGCCTGGGCCGCGCGGCCACGGCGGCCGTGGTCACGAACCCCACGGTTGCGGCGCACCATGCCGGACCCCTGCTCGAGAGCCTCCGGGGCGCCGGCTTCTCGGTCCACCTCGTCGAGATCCTCGACGGCGAGCGGTACAAGACCCTGGAGACGGTCCGGAGGCTCTGGACCATGCTGCTCGAGGCGGGCCTGAACCGCACCGGCCTCGTCGTCTCGCTCGGCGGCGGAGTGACGGGGGACCTGGCCGGCTTCGCCGCCGCCACGTTCATGAGGGGGGTCCCCGTCGTGCACGTTCCCACGACGCTGCTCGCCATGGTGGACGCCTCGATCGGCGGCAAGACGGGGGTGGACCTGCCCCAGGGCAAGAACCTCGTCGGCGTGTTCAAGCAGCCCGAGGCGGTGATCGTCGATCCGGGGACGCTCGAGACCCTTCCGGCGGCGCAGATCGCCTCCGGCATGGCCGAGGTGCTCAAGCACGGGCTCATCGCAGATCCCGCCCTCTTCGAGGAGCTCGAGGCCGGCAAGCCCGCCGACCTTGGCGCCCTCGTCCACCGTGCGGTTCTCGTCAAGGTTGCGATCGTCGAGGAGGATCCCGGGGAGGCGGGCCGCCGGACCCTGCTCAACCTCGGGCACACGTTCGGCCACGGCTTCGAGGCCGCGAGCGGCTACGACCTCGGCCACGGCCCCGCCGTCGCAGCGGGCCTCATCGCCGCTGCGAGGCTGGCCCACGGTCTCGGCCGCTGCGAGGCGAGCCTCGTCGAGCGGATAGAGGGCGCCGTGCGCGTGCAGGGCTTGCCCGCGATGCTCGGAGGCCTGTCCGCGGACGAGGTCATCGACCACATGAAGCACGACAAGAAGCGGCGGGACGCGGCCCTGCGCTTCGTGATCCCGGAGGAGCCCGGCCACGTTGCGATCGTCGACGATCCGCCGGAGCGGCTCGTGGCCGACGCCGTGGCCCGCGTTCTCGAGAGCTAGGAGGAAGAAATGGCCCACATCGCCGTCATCCACGGTCCCAATCTCGACCTCCTGGGCACGCGCGAGCCGTCCCTTTACGGCACCACGACCCTCGAGCAGATCGACGAGCGCATCCGGACGGAGGCCTCTCCTCACGAGGTCAAGACCTTCCAGTCGAACGGTGAGGGCGCCATCATCGACTTCTTGCGCGAGGTGAGCGGGTGGGCCGACGGCATCATCATCAACGCCGGCGCCTACACGCATACCTCGTACGCGATCCGCGACGCCCTCTCCGCCGCCGCGATCCCCGCCGTGGAGGTCCACCTCACCAACGTCCATGCCCGCGAGGAGTTCCGCCGCCTCTCCGTCATCGCTCCCGCGTGCCTGGGCCAGATCGCGGGCTTCGGCTGGCACAGCTACGTGCTCGGCCTCGAGGCCCTGCTCGAGCACATCGGATGAGCCTCGGCAGGTTCGTCGACCTGATCGAGGAGAGGGTGGGGCTCCTCCGGGTCGGCCGGCCGGTGGACCCCGCCTACGAGATCGCGTCCGTGATCAAGCGGCTCGGCGGCAGGCCGGTCGTGTTCGAGCACGTCAAGGGACGCTCGATGCCGGTCGTCTCGAACGTGTGCTCCACCAGGGACCTCGTGTGCCTCGGGCTCGGCATCGAGCGCGGGGAGCTGATCCAGAGGCTGGCGGACGCTGCCGAGAATCCGGGCGAGCCGGAGATCGTACCGGCCGACGGCTACGAGGAGGTCGCTCCGGACCTGTCGCGCCTTCCCGTCCTGACCTACCACCGCGAGGACGGCGGGCCCTACATCGCCTCAGGCATCGTCGTCGCGGTGGACGAGGAGTACGGGCTCAACGCCTCCTATCATCGCTCCCTCGTCAAGGGCACGGGCACGCTCGTCCTGCGCATCCTCGAGAGGCATCTGCACGCGTACATGAAGAGGGGCCTGCGCAGGTTCGCCCTGTGCGTGGGCAACCCGATCCCCGTGCTCCTCGCCTCGGCCATGTCCGTGGAGCTGGGCAAGAGCGAGCTGGGAATCGCGGACGCCCTCGCCAGGACGCGGCTCATCGAGCTGGACGGTCACGTGGTGCCCCCGAGCGAGATCGTGATGATCTGCACGTTCACGGGCGAGATGGCGGACGAGGGGCCGTTCCTCGACCTGACCGAGACGTTCGACGTGGTCAGGAAGCAGCCCGTCGCCAGGGTGGAGAAGATATTCGTGCGCGAGGGCGCCCTGTTCCACGCCCTCTTGCCGGGCGACCTGGAGCACAAGGTGCTGATGGGGATGCCGCGCGAGCCGACGATCTTCCGCGAGGTCTCGAAGGTCTGCACCTGCCTGGACGTGCACGTCACGCCCGGCGGGTGCTCGTGGCTGCACGCCGTGGTCAGGATCCGGAAGCAGGCCGCCGACGACGGGCGCAAGGCCATCGAGGCCGCCTTCAGGGGGCACCGGTCCGTCAAGCACGTCTACGTGGTGGACGAGGACATCGACGTCGAGGACCCCGGGCAGGTCGAGTGGGCGATGGCCACGCGCTTCCAGGGGGACCGCGACATGGTCATCAGGCCGCGCGAGAAGGGCTCCTCCCTCGATCCCTCCGCCGACGTTGCCACGCGCAAGACCACGAAGGTCGGGTTCGATCTGACCGTGCCAGATCTCTTTCGCGCCGGGACGTTCAGGCGCGCCGCGCCACCCCTCGACATCGACCTGGACGACTACCTGTGAACCCCGTGATCTTCGATCTCGACGGCGTGCTCGTCGACTCCTGCGCCCTGTACGCCGAGGTGATCGGGGAGGTTCTCGGGCGCGCGGGCCACGCGGTCACCCAGCGCGAGATCATCGAGGCGCGGGTGCCCCACGTCCCGGGCTGGGTGGAAGGGCTCGTGCCCGCGGGAGCGCCCGTCCCGCAGCTCACGGCCGAGGTGCGCGCCGGGGTGGCCGCAAGGAGCGGCGAGCTCGCGATCCGGCCCTCCGCCCCCGCTGTGCTCTCGCGGCTCTCCGAGCGGCGCCGCCTCTTCCTCCTGACCAACAGCACGGCCCGGTTCGCCATGGGCGTCCTCGATCGGCACGGGCTCGCGCCCCGGTTCCAGCGGATCATCACCTCGGACGACGGGTTCGTGTCCAAGGCCGCGGCGATCGCGCACGTCCTCGAGGCGTGCGGCGGGGCTCCCGGAGATGCCGCCTACGTGGGCGACACGCTGAGGGACATCGCGAGCGCCAGGCAGGCCGGGTGCCGCGTCGTGATCCTCTACACAGACTGGTCCTGGGACCACGGACGCCGGGGCGAGATCGAGGAGGCCCGGCCCGACGCCGTCGCCTCGAGCCTCGAGCAGGCGGCCGTGATCCTCGAGGGGGGATGGGCGTGAGGCTCACCGACGATCAGAGGCTCATGCTCGAGGGCGGACGCGGCGGCATCGTGCAGAAGCTCATGCGCCTGCTCGTGCGCCTGGGCGAGATCTACGGGGCCGGGCGCATGGTCGACATCTCGTCCGCACAGATCTCCGGGGTCTCCTACAAGTCGATCGGCGACCCCGGGCTCGAGTTCCTCGAGGACGTGGCCGGGCGGGGCGCCCGGGTGAGCGTGCCCGCGTTCATGAACCCCGCGGGCATGGACCTTGAGGACTGGCGCGCGCTCGGGTTCCCGGAGGAGTTCGCCGCCGGCCAGAAGCGCATCATCGATGCGCTCACGTCCATGGGAGTGGCCCCCTCCGCGACCTGCACGCCCTACCTCGCAGGGAACCTGCCGCGCCGCGGCGAGCACCTGGCCTGGGCCGAGAGCTCGGCCGTGTCCTATGCCAACTCGGTGATCGGCGCCCGCACCAACCGCGAGGGCGGGCCGTCCGCGCTGGCCGCGGCCGTGTGCGGCTGCACGCCCCTGCACGGCCTCCACATCGATGATAACCGCGGGCCCTCGGTCCGGGTCGAGGTCGACGCCTCCCTGGCCTCGCGCGCCGACCACGGGGCGCTGGGCTGGCACGTCGGCCGGAAGGTCGAGAGCTCCATCCCGTACTTCACCGGCCTCGGGCCCGCGTCCCCGGACGACCTCAAGGCGCTCGGGGCGGCCATGGCGGCGAGCGGCGCGGTCGCGCTCTACCACGCCGGGGGGCTGACCCCCGAGGCGCACCTGCACGATCCGTCGCTCTTGCCCTCGATCCGGGTCGGCCGCAAGGAGCTGGACGAGGCCTGCGCCCGCCTGGGCTCGAACAGCCGGCCCGATCTCGTGGTCACCGGCTGCCCCCACGCCTCGCTCGAGGAGGTTGCGGACGTGGCGCACCGGCTCGAGGGCAGGAAGCTCGCGACGCCCCTGTGGGTGTGCACGTCACGGTTCGTGAAGGACCTTGCGGCCAGGGAGGGCCTCCAGTCGATCATCGAGCAGGCCGGTGGCCGCCTCGTCGCCGACACGTGCATGGTGGTCGCCCCGATCGAGCGCATGGGCTTCAAGACCACGGCCGTGGACTCGGGCAAGGCGGCCCACTACCTGCCCGGCCTGTGCGGCCAGCGGGTCGTGTTCCGCGATCTCGCCTCGCTGATCGAGGAGGCGATCGAATGAAGGGCAGGGCCATCTCCGCGGGCAGGGCCTCCGGCGCCGCCCTGATCTCGCCCGAGCCCATCAGCTTCTACGGAGGCGTGGATCCCGCCACGGGCGTGGTCATCGAGAAGGGGCACGCGCTCGAGGGCCAGTGCATCAAGGGCCGGGTCCTGGTCTTCCCCTCCGGCAAGGGCTCGACGGTGGGCTCCTACGTGATCTACGCTCTCGCGAGAAACGGAACGGCACCCGCGGCGATGGTGAACGAGGAGACAGAGACGATCGTGGCGGCCGGGGCGATCCTGGCCGGGATCCCGTGCGTCGACCGGATCGACCTTGCGGCCCTGCGTGCGGGCGAGATGCTCGAGGTCGATGCCGACGAGGGGACGGTGACGCGTGGCTGATCCCCAAAGGCTCGTCGTGGGCGTCACGGGCAGCTCGGGTGGCCATCTGGCCCTGCGCCTGCTGGAGGCGCTGGCAGGCAGCTCGTGGGAGGTTCACCTCGTGGTCACGGACATGGGCCGCCGGGTGCTCGAGCACGAGACGGGCCGCGCGTCGCTCGACGGCCTGGCCTCACACGTGCACGAGCCGGACGACCTGTTCGCCCCCATCGCCTCGGGCTCGTTCCAGACCCGCGGCATGGTCGTGGTCCCCTGCTCCATGAAGACGCTCGCCGGCATCGCCACGGGTTTTGCGGACAACCTGCTCCTCAGGTCGGCCGACGTGTGCCTGAAGGAGAGGCGGCGCCTCGTCCTCGTGACGCGGGAGTCGCCGCTGTCCCTCATCCACATCGAGAACATGCGGCGCGTCACGCGCGCCGGGGCGGTCGTCCTGCCTCCCGTTCTGACCATGTACGCGAAGCCCTCGTCCATCGACGAGGTCGTGGATCAGATCACGGGCAAGGTGCTCGACGCCCTCGGCATCGACGGCGAGGTGCGCAGGAGATGGCAATGACGCTCGTCCTCGTCAAGCTCGGAGGCTCCCTCATCACCGACAAGTCGAGGCCCTACACGGTCAGGCAGGACGTCCTCGATCGCCTCTGCACAGAGATCCAGCAGGCTCGCCTGCAAGGCGGGCCCTCCCTCCTCATCGGCAACGGCGCCGGCTCGTTCGCCCACGTCTCCGCCCAGAGGCACCGCGTGCACGAGGGCATCGGGGACGAGGGCTCCTGGGAGGGCTTCGCCGAGGTCCACAACGACGCCCTGCGGCTGAACGTCATGGTGCGCGAGGCGCTGACCGCCGCCGGCGTGCCGGCCGTGACGATCCAGCCCTCGTCGTCCTGCATCACCCGCTCATCTCGCATCCACGCCTTCGAGTCCGGCCCCATCCGCAGGCTTCTCGAGGCCGGCCTGGTCCCCGTGGTCTACGGCGACGTGGTCGTCGATGAGGTGCAGGGATGCGCCATCGCCTCGACCGAGGAGATCTTCCGCCACCTGGCCTCCGTGCTCGATCCCTCGCGCATCCTCATGGTGGGGCAGGTCGACGGCGTGCTCGACGCCTCCGGCGCCGTGATCCCAGAGATCACCCGGGAGAGCCTCGAGACGGTCAAGCGGTCCCTCTTCGCGTCGGACGCCGCGGCCGACGTGACCGGCGGAATGCTCCACAAGATCGAGAGAGCCCTCGAGACGGGGGTGCCCACGCAGATCCTGAGCGGCCTCGAGCCCGGCCGGATCCAGCGCGCCCTGCTCGGCGAGAGCGTTCCGGGAACGCTCGTGCGCGGATAGCCCCGTGGCACGGGGGTTGCATCGCATCGTGCCAGTCGTAGGGAGGACATCGTGAAGAGGAACAGGTTCCAGGCTGCACTGCCCTCGCGGGAGGTCGCGTCGCGGCTCGAGGACTACGAGCGGGCCCACGACGCGGGCGGCGTGTCGGTGAGAAAGGCCAGGGCCTCGGATCTCACGAAGACCTACTACGATCTGGCCACGGACTTCTACGAGTACGGGTGGGGCAGGTCGTTCCACTTCGCCCCGGCCGCCCGCGGCGAGGTGCTCGCGGAGGCCATCGTGCGCTACCAGCACTTCCTCTCGGCGCAGCTGGGCCTCGAGGGCGGGATGCGCGTCCTCGACGCGGGCTGTGGCGTCGGTGGTCCGATGATCGGCATCGCGCGGTTCTCGGGAGCGTCCATCACCGGGCTCAACATCAACGGCTACCAGATCGAGCGGGGAAGGCGGCACGTCGAGGAGGCCCGGCTCGGGACCCTCTGCTCGTTCGAGGAGGGCGACTTCACGCGCATGCCGTTCGAGGATGGCTCGTTCTACGCCGCGTACGTGATGGAGTCGTCGTGCCACGCGGCGGACCGGCGAGACGTGTTCTCGGAGGTGTTCCGGGTGCTCGCACCCGGCGCGCCGTTCGCGGGAAGCGAGTGGTGCCTGACGGATCGGTTCGATCCGGGCGACCCCGGGCACGTGAGCACAAAGAGGGGCATCGAGAAGGGCAACGGCCTGCCCGACCTCATCACCGCCCCCGAGCTGGAGGCGTCCCTGCGCGACTGCGGCTTCCGCATCGTCCGGTCCGGGGACCGCGCACCGACGGCAGATCCGGGCACGCCCTGGTACTCGCCTCTCGAGACGAGCTGGACCCCCCGCGGGTTCCTCCACACCGAGGCGGGCGCCTGGCTCACGCACCGGCTGGTGGGCCTGCTGGAGCTCGTGCGCCTCAGCCCGCCGGGCACGACGAGCGTGCACGACCTGCTGAGGCTCGGCCAGCACTCCCTGGTCGAGGGCGGCAGGACGGGGATCTTCACGCCGATGTACTTCTTCCTGGCCGAGAAGCCGGCCTGAGCTCAGGACTTCTCGGCCAGCGCGTCCACGCCCGGGTCCTCGACCTTCACGCCGTCGGATCGCTCGAGCTTGATGGAGTAGCGCTCCAGGCGGCGGAGGAGCTGGTAACGGCTGATGCCGAGGAGCCTGGCCGCACGGCTCTTGACGCCCCCGGCCATCTGGAGGGCCTGCACGATCATCTTCTTCTCGATCGAGGCCATCGTGTCCACGCCGGGCACGAAGTGAACGCTCGGCCCGGAGTCGTCCTGCCTCTTCTCGCCCATGTCTCGCTCCCCGCCCGTGAGCAGGCGCTCCGGCAGGTTCCCGGCATCGATCGTCGAACCGCGCGCCACGATGACGGCCCTCTCGATCACGTTCTTGAGCTCGCGCACGTTGCCCGGGAACGGGTACGACAGCAGGACTGCCTCCACCTCGCTGGAGATGGCGAGCTGATCCTTGCCCATGAGCGGCGCGAAGAAACGGACGAAGTGGTCCGCCAGCAGGAGCACGTCCTCGCCGCGGCTGCGGAGGGGAGGCAGCTCGATGGGGAAGACGGAGAGCCGGTGAAACAGGTCCGTGCGGAACTTGCCCTCGCCGACCAGCCTGGCCAGATCCCTGTTGGTGGCCGTCACGACGCGGGCCCGGAGCTTGCGCTCGCTGGACGAGCCGACGCGCCTGAACGTGCGCGCCTCGAGCGCCCGCAGGAGCCGCCCCTGCAGGGCCAGGTCCATGTCTCCGATCTCGTCGAGGAACACGGTGCCCTCCGCGGCGCTCTCGAAGAACCCGACGTGATCCTGATGGGCTCCGGTGAAGGAGCCCTTCTGGTGCCCGAACAGGTGGCTCTCGGCCAGGCCCACGGGCAGGCTGAGGCAGTCCACCGCCACCAGCGTCTCCCACTTCTTGCCGGACATGAAGTGGAGCTGGCGCGCCGCGACCTCCTTGCCCGATCCGCTCTCGCCCATGATGAGGACCGTCGTCTCCGGGGAGGCCGCCACCTCCCGGAGCTGTGCGATCACGTTGCGGATGGCCGGGCTCTCGCCCATCAGCTCTCGCACACGCGTCGTGTTCCTCGTCCGGTGGGTCGAGAGCGCTTCCTTGCGGTTCCTCGCCTCGAGCACCCGCTCCACGATGGGGCTGTGCGACGTGGACTTGTCGATGAAATCCTCGGCCCCGAGCCGGATCGCCTGCACGGCCTCGGGAAAGGTCCCGTAGGCGGTCATCATGAAGATCGAGCATCCGGGCATGAGGCCGCCGAGCTTGGGGATGAGGGTCATGCCGCGCATGTCGGGAAGCCTGTTGTCCAGGAGGACGACCTCGTAGCTCCCGGACCGGGCCCTCTCCAGGCATGCGCCGGCGTCGTGCACGACCTCGCTGGCCACGCCGCGCCGCCTGAGCGCGCTGGCCAGCGAGCGGCCGAAGGCCGGCTCGTCGTCGACGATGAGGACCTGGAAAGGCGTCAAGGCGTTCCCTCCGGTGTGTTGCTCCTGGCCAGTGAGCAAGGAGAACGCTACGAGGGTTTGTGCCGCACGGCAATTGTGGATGGAGCGTTCGTGCGGTATCGCGCGAGGCCCGTCACCCGGGATGGTGCGGGATGCGTGCAGTTTTGCACTTCGATGGGCGGTCCCGCACGCTCGGACGCCCTCGGACCAGGTCGGCGCATCTTCTTCCGGAGATGACCGCCCCCTCCAGCGTGGCCGGGAGCCCCGTATCCGTCCAGTCTCCCGCGAGGAACAGGTTTCCGAGTCCAGAGGCGTCCGGACCCGGCCTGAGGGCGGCGGTCCCCGGAGCCGGGCGGAAGGTGGCCCTGCGGTCCTTCACGACCCTCGCCCCGACGACGAGCGACCTGCGCGCTGCCGGGATGCGCGTCGCGATCTCGCCCGCGGCCGCGTCCGCGATGTCCCTCGACGTGTCGTCCACGAGGCCCGTCGCCGCGCTGGCCACCGCGGAGTAGCTCCACGTGCCGCGCGGAGGGCCGGGCTCGATGTCGTTCCTGTCGAACAGCCAGTGGAACCTGCCTCCGAGCAGCCCGGCGACGGGCTCGTCCAGGATCGGCCGGCGGTAGCGCAGGAACACGGTGACGATGGGCGATGGCTCGAGCCGATCCGCCTCCAGCACGGCGTGGGACACACCCGCACCGTCCAGGATCCCGGCGATCCGCCAGCTCGGCACGGCGAGGACGAACGCGTCCGCCTCCATGTCGCCCCTCGAAGTGCAGACGGCGGTCGCCTGCCCGCCTCGCGTCCTGATCCCCCGCACGCGCGTCCTCATGAGCACGTCGCCTCCGTGGTCCTGGATGGCTCGCACGGCGGGCCGCGCCACGAGGTCGCCGAGCCCGACCGTCGGCAGGAGCGGCCGCGATGGCTCATGGCCGGCAAGGAGCCCCTCGCGCAGGACCACCACGAGCATCGTCGCCGAGGCGCGTCGAGGCTCCTCGTTGAGCATGGCCGTCACGAGGGGGTCCCAGAACATCTTCATGGCCCTGGCGCTCTGCCCGGCGGGGCCCTCGAGCCAGTCGGACGCGGACATGGAGTCCAGACGGCGTGCGTCCCCGAGGCCCGCGAGGGCCACGACTGCGGCGGCCCGCCCCATCCGGAGCCTGTCCCTGACGGACAGGTGGCGCATGTCGGCGAGCGAGGGCAGCATGTGGAGCGGCCCGGGAAGTTTGACCGAGCGGATGGACGCCCGCTCGCCACCGTCGAGAAAGAGCGGGATCGGCTCCCGGCTGGCCGTGAGCAGGTGATGCGTGCCCAGGGTGCGCACGAGGTCGAGCGTCTCGCGGTAGCAGCCCAGCATGAGGTGCTGTCCGTTGTCCAGGGTCTCGCCCGTGACCCTGTCCATGAAGGACCGCGCCCGGCCTCCCGGGATGCTGGAGGACTCGAGCACGCGGACGCCGAGGCCCGAGCGCGCCAGGTCGACTGCAGCCGCGAGGCCGGCCCAGCCCGCGCCGACGACGATGACGTCCGTGCTCACACCCTGCGCTCCAGCAGCGCGGTCCGGGACGGGACGAGCGACCTCAGGCGGTATCTGAGGATGACCGAGAGCTTGCGGCGCGCCGAGAGCCTCACCGCGACGCCCTGCAGGCCGAACTCGCGCTCCTCGAGAAGATCGAGCAGATCGCGGTAGATGCCCGAGAGCGCCCGCGCGAAGTACAGGGTGCGGTTCCAGTGCGGGTCGAGGATTCCATCGGCCATCACGTAGAGCTCCCTTGCCCTGACGGCCTCGAATCTCATGAGCGCCACGAGCCTCTCGCTGCCGCGGGCGCGGAGCACGTCCTGCTCGCGCACGCCGAACTTCCGCATGTCCTCGAGAGGCAGGTAGATCCTCCCCCGCGCTCCGTCCTCCGCCACGTCTCGCAGCACGTTCGTGAGCTGGACCGCGACGCCCGTGAGCTCGGCGTAGCGCCTGACGGCCTCGCTGTCCGCTCCGAGAACGGCGCAGATGTACTGGCCCACTGCCGAAGCGACGTGATAGCAGTAGCCGTAGAGCTCGTCGAACGTCTCGTATCTCGTGACCTCGAGGTCGCGGCGCACGCCCTCGAGGACCAGGCGGAGCGGCTCCGTGCCCACGGTGAACGCCCCCACGGTGGCCTGCACCTCGCGGCCGAGCGGCGTGGCCGCCCTTCCCGCGTCGACGAGGTCGATCTCGCGCTTCCAGGCCTCGACTCCCCGCCTCGCCGACGGCAGGTCCTCGGCCAGGTCCACGACGTCGTCGATCTCCCGGCAGTAGGCGTAGAAGGCCGTCATGGCGGCTCTCTCGTCGGGCGGGAGCAGCCGGAAGGCCATGGCGAACGACGAGCCCGACCTGCGCAGGACCTGCTCGCTGACGGGCACGTCCAGCACGTCACACCATCCTGTGCACGGCGGCGAGCCTGAGCGGTGCGGTGGTCAGCGTGGCCGCAGACGTGCGCATGAAGATCGAGGCCGCATCGCGCTTGCGCAGCTTCGGCCTCCTGAACGCGGCCTTGCCGCCCAGGCGGTCCACCTCGTCGAGGATCCTCAGGCCTCCGCGCTGGACGGCTTCCAGGTAGAAGGCTCCCGTCAGGTTGACGGCGAGCGGAAGCGCGCGCGCGGATTGCATGAGCGAGCGTGCCTCGCCCACGAGCTCGTGCACGAGCCCGTCCCATCCCCCGGTCCGCCTGCGGCGCCGCAGGTCCGTCTCCGTGAGCCCCCATCTGGCCGCGGCCTCGAGCGGAACGTACAGCCGGCCGCGCGGTATGTCGACGGACAGGTCCTGCCAGAAGTTGGCGAGCTGGAGCGCCGTGCAGGTCCTGTCCGAGAGCTCGATCGCCCTGCGGGACTCCTGCCCCATGACGCGCAGGACGAGCCGGCCGACCGGGTTCGCGCTCCTCGAGCAGTAGTCGTGGAGCTCGTCCATGTGGCCGTAGCGGTTCTTCACGCAGTCCTGCCTGAAGGCCGAGAGCAGGTCCCGGAAGGGCCGGGCCTCGAGCCCGTGCCTCTCGGCGGCCGCGGCGAGCGCGATGAACACGGGGTGCCGCGGCCGGCCCGCAAAGCACTCCTCGAGCTGCTTCGCCCAGACGTCGAGGAGCTCGAGCCTCACCCCTTCGAACCGCTGCTCGTCCGCGAAGTCGTCCGCCGTGCGCGCGAACGCGTAGATGGCGCCCAGCGACCGGCGCACCTGCTCGTCGAAGACGCGCATGACGACCGGGAAGTTCTCGTAGTGCGAGGAGGCCATCCGGAGGCAGTAGCGTTCGCTCTCCTCGAGGCTCCACACCCCGGCCAGGGGCAGGTCTCCTGTGAAGCTCCACGGGATCATGGGTTGGTTCCCTCGCAATCCCCGCGCCACATGCTCCTCCCCGTGAGCGGCCCCGTGCGCGTGCGCCCGCGCACGGGACCATTCGCCTCATCGTCGGACGCTCCTGCGGAACGGCGCTTGCATGCAGCACAGGGACGAAGGAGGCGGCCATGAAGCACGCATCCGTGAGCGAGGTCCGCGACGAGATCAACTCGGCGCTCGAGCAGGTGATCGCAGGCTGGCAGGGCCCTCGCGTCCTCGTCGACGCCATGCGCTACTCGCTCATGGCCGGCGGGAAGAGGTTCAGGCCCATCCTCGTCGTCTCCGCCTCGCAGGTCGTCGGCGGGGGCGGGATCGACCCCGTGCCCGCGGCCTGTGCCGTGGAGATGGTCCACACCTACTCGCTGATCCACGACGACCTGCCCGCCATGGACGACGACGACTACAGACGGGGCAAGCCCACCTGCCACCTGGTGTTCGGCGAGTGTCTCGCCGTCCTGTCGGGCGACGCGCTCCTGACGGACGCCTTCACGCTCATCGTTCGGTCCTACTCCTCCCGCCCGGAGCTGGCCTCTTCACTCGTGCGGGAGCTCTCCACGGCCGCTGGCTCCTCGGGCATGGTGGCCGGACAGGTCCTGGACACGGATCCCGGCGCCCGGGAGGCGGAGGGGGCGGACCTCGAGCGGGTCCACCACCTCAAGACGGGCGCGCTGCTCAGGGCCTGCGTGCGGATGGGCGCGCTCATCGGTGGTGCGAGCGAGCGCGACGTGGCCAGGATGGACCGCTACGGCATGCTGCTGGGGCTCGCGTTCCAGGTCGTGGACGACTGTCTCGACGCAACGGGTGACCTGGCCACGCTGGGCAAGGACCCTGGAAGCGACCGCGAGGCCGGCAAGGTCACGTACGTGGACATCATGGGCGTGGACGGCGCCCGTGATTACGCGCGCAGTCTGATCGACGACGCCCTCGACGAGCTGAAGGACTACGGGGAGAGGGCGGTCGCTCTCAGGTGGTTGGCCCGACGGGTTGTGGAACGGACCTGCTGACCCGTCCCACCTGCGAACCGACCCTCGCGATCCTCCCGGCCGGGCCCGGCGCGTAGACGCGCTTCTGGTTCCTGTATCCCAGGTACACGTAGCGGGCATCCGGCGGCACGCTGTCCGCACACGGCATGTGCCCGAGCTTGAAGGAGTCATCGGAGTTCAGGCGGCTGGTCTCGCGGCGGAACGCCGCGTAGGTCTCCACGCCGATCCTCGTGCTGCTCGTGGAGGTCCTCTCCACGCCCGTGCGTCCCTTCCAGCACTCGTTGCTGTCACCGATCGTCGCCGTGAAGAACTCCGCGCAGCATCCGCTGCCGTACGAGAACAGGCCGACCCTACGCCCCGTGCAGCGGGCGCCCCGGTTCTCGAGAAGGCTCGCCAGCGCCAGGTAGAGCGATCCCGAGTAGATGTTGCCCACAATCCGGGCGGCCTCGACTCCGGGGTTCACCTTCTCGCGGAGCACCTTCGAGAATGTCTCCTCGTCCACCTGGCCGCATTCGGCCTCCATCAGCTTGCCGAGCGCCTTCTCGCTCATCCTGGGGAAGGGAAGGTGGAACAGCAGGTAGTCGAGCTCGTCGATGCCCTCTCCGCCGGCCTCCCTGTGGACCTGGTACGTCTGCGCCAGGGCCGCGAGATAGCAGTTGATCGAGTACTTTCCTTTCACCACGGCGGTGGACCTGTGGCCCGGCCGCCAGAAGTCCATGACCTGGGACGAGTACACCGCCTCCATGCCGAGATCGGGCCGCAGCACGCCCGTGTGGGAATCCCCGACGAGCATGGCCACGGCCCCGGCTCCCTGTGTCGCCTCGCCCGGCGATCCATCGTCGTAGCGCGCCACGTCCGTGGCGATCACGAGCGCCTTCCGCCCCGCCGCCATGCCCGAGGCGATCCAGGCTCCGACCGAGGAGAGGGCCGCGCTCGCCCCGTAGCAGGCGTGCTGGACGTCGTACGTCCTGCAGCGCGGGGAGAGCCCGATCATCTCGTGCACGTAGGCTGCAACGGGCTTGGCCCAGTCCACGCCCGACTCGGTGCCCACGATGAGCTGGCCCACGCTCGCCGGATCGACGCCGTAGGACGTCAGGAGCGAGAGCCCGGCCTCGGCCGCCATGGTCACGGAGTCCTGCATGGGATGCAGGACCGCCATGGACGTGCACCCGAGCCCTCTCGCGTACTTCTCGGGATCCGTCCCCGTTCTGACCGCCAGGTCATCGTGGCAGAGGTAGTGGTGCGGGAGGTACGCGGAGATCCCCTCCACCCACACCTCGCTGCATGCGCGTGACGTGTTCATTCTTCCTGGCCGTCGCAATCAACGTGCCCGACCGGTGGCCATGTCAGGGCGGGCCGGGAGGG
>JAFDER010000260.1 GCA_019310245.1 Deltaproteobacteria bacterium | reverse complement strand
CTTCATTCACCCGGTGACACGCGCGATCATCCTCCATTTCATCCTGGCCTACGAGCATCCGTTCGTGGACGGCAACGGCCGGTGCTCCAGGGCGCTCTTCTACTGGTCCATGCTCAAGAGTGGTTACTGGCTCTGCGAGTACATCTCCATCTCCCAGGTCATTCACAATGCATACGCAAGATATGCCCGCGCCTTTCTCCACACGGAAACTGACGTGAATGACCTCACCTATTTCATCTTGTTTCACCTGGACATCCTGTGCAGGGCCATCCAGGAGCTCCATGCGTACCTCGAAAGAAAGGTAGCCGAGACGTCCGCTCTCGAACGCAAGATAAAGAGAACCCTGAAGCTGAATCATCGACAAAGGGCCTTGCTCAGTCACGCGCTTCGAAACCCGGGATTCGAGTACTCGGTCGCGTCACACAAGAACAGCCACAACGTCGTCTACGAGACGGCTCGTTCCGATCTGCGCGAGCTCGTTGACCTGGAGCTGCTCACTTCAGAGAAAAGAAGAAGGGCATGGTATTTCCATGCCCCGCCCGATCTTGCCAAGAAGCTGAAGTCCTAGTCGACCATGTGATCATGGCAGGTGCCTGGTCCCCTCGGCGCGATCACTTCTTGCCGCACTTGTCCGTGGGCTTGCGCTTCTGTTTGCCCACCTTGACCTCGTCGAAGTTGATGTGGATCTTGGCCTTGCCCGGGACCTTGCCGTAGCACACGTCGTCCACGTACAGGAACCCGCCCTCGATCATGAGCACCAGGCCGTCGAGCACGAGCCTGTAGCTCGAGCCCGCGTGCGCGATGCCGTACTTCGTGGCGCCGGGCGTCTTCTTGACCTTGTGCGGCCCCATCTCGTGCTCGGACATCGGCACGGGGTAGAACTCGAGAAGTTTCTCCTTGGTCATCTCCTCGCCCGACCTCTCCTCCATCCCGATCCAGACCTTTCCGTGGTCCACGAGGATCGATTCGTCCTTGG
This sequence comes from Deltaproteobacteria bacterium, assembly GCA_019310245.1. Lineage (GTDB taxonomy): Bacteria > Myxococcota_A > Polyangia > DRWM01 > DRWM01 > JAFDER01. The sequence goes on along the minus strand of JAFDER010000260.1, from coordinate 4,300 downwards.
CCATCGAGCCGTAGAACTTGTCGCCCACGACGAGCTTGTACTCCTGCACCCTCACCGTCACGTCGCCCACCGAGTAGACGGCCACGGTCTCGCCTCCGCCCGTCTTGGTCAGCTGCTTGTTGGGGTAGTAGGGCTTGACCACGAGCTTGTGCAGCCAGATGTTCCAGGAGACGAAGTCCTTGGGCAGGTCCTGGCTCGGGTCCAGCGCCGCCAGCACCGGCTCTCCCAGCCCCGTACCGGGGATCGTCAGGCTGATGGTGGCCAGGTCCGGCGAGTAGCGCTGTCCACCCTCCGCGTCCTCGGTCCCCCAGATGCCCACCGTGAGCTCCAGGCTCTCGCCGCGCCTCAGGGGCTCGTCCTTGGGCCCCGGGAAGGTCCTCTCGAACTGCACGGGCGAGCCGGGCGAGTGCGTCTCGAGGTCCATCTTGCCCGTGAACGTGTCCTCGTCGTACTCGGCCCCGCCGAACGTCCCCTCGATCCTCAGCTGGGTCTTGCCATGAGCCGTCTCCACCGTGTCGTTCACGAACACGTGGTCCTTGCCGTCCGTGATCTCGACCGTGACCCGGACGATCAGGCCGAAGTCGTCGATGTCCTGGGTGGGCTCCGCCTCGACCGTGTACTTGACGCCGAAGAACTCGACCGTGGCGTCGCCGGCCCCGGCCACCGCAGCGGGCTGGCCTCCTCCTCCCCCACCACCCGAGGGCTCGGTCGCCGGGCTCTCGGCGGATGGCTTGGGACCGCATCCGGACAGAAGGACGAGGAGACACGTCGTTGCTACTCTCATGATTCCCACCTCTCGCGTGTCTACTGAATATCGCAGCTGCACAGCGAGGACAAGGAGGAACTTGGTGAAGCTCCTAGCGGACCACGAACTCGACGGCAGTGTGATCCGGGACGAAGCCCAAGAGCGAGGCATCCACGGTCCGCCCGGCCTCCACGGCCGCGTCGACGGCCATGCGGGACGATGCCTCGTGCCAGTAGGGGATCACGCTCATGGACGCCAGACGGGCCGCCGCCCGGGTGGGCGTCAGCGGCTCCTGCTCGTTGCTCGGGGCGTGACGCAGGAAGAAGATCCTCTCGAGCGGGACGGATCTGTCCAGCGCATGACCCGAGGTCCCATGCCAGGGAGTTCCCGAGATCCACGCCCGGCCGCCGCGGATGGACAGCGCCACGCGGTCATCGCTGAGCACGCGCGCACCGTCCTGCACGTCGAAGAGCGAGGCGAGCGTGCTCTTGCCCGCACCCGAGCTGCCCACGAACAGCAGGCCTTGGTCGCGGTGCTCCACCCCGCAGGCATGGACGATGACCGATGCCCGGTCGGCGAGCAGCCTGGAGAAGATCACCTCGTCGAGGGGGTAGTCGAAGACGAAGGGAGCGGCCGCCGGGTCGCGCAGATGGATCCTTCCCGAGCCGGAATCGAAGTCCACGACCGCCGTCAGGTGCGGAAGCTCGAACACGAACGCCGTGCCGCTGCGCAGCACCTTCCACAGGCCGGTCGATTCGAACACCGGCTCCGGGCGGTCCAGGTCGGGAAGTGGATCCAGGGTCACGTGCAGGTCGAGAACGAGGCCGTCGCTGGCGGGAGGCGAGCCGAATCCATCGACCATCGGAGACATCGACCGGATGTCGCCCGAGAGCCTGACGGCGGCCTCGCCACCGACGCAGATGATCTCAGGACCCACCGACAACGCAGCCCATCATACACGAGGCCCCCGGCCCCCCTCCCCCGAAGCTCTTGCAGGCTGTCAGCGCGACCTCCTCGAGGTTGACCTTCACGGTCTCGAGCCTGGGCGGCTCGTACGGCCTCTTGCCGTCCGCGGTTCCGGGAGTCTCCTGCCGGTCGCTCATGGCTGCTCCGACAGCGACTCGACCTCGTGAAGACGCCTCTTTCCCGTCCGGCAGAGATGCTCCGGGAGACCGAGATCGCTGCCGGTCTCCATCCTCGCCAGTGCGGGGCACACGCCGCAGAACGCCTGGTCGCGGCAGCCGCTGCACGCATGATCATCGGGAAGGGGCGTCTGCCGGCGCTCCCTGACGACCCCGTCCCATCCCTCCATGAAGGAGCCGGCCTCGAGATCGTATAGCGGAACGTCGCTCAGGCAGAGCGACAGGAATCCGTCGGGATGCACGTGGAACGAGAACCTGCCCGCACCGCAGGTGAAGAGCGACGTGCGCGGGACCCGCTGCGAAGCGTCCAGGCACTTTCTCCATGCCGCACGCCTCTCCCGATCCTCCACGTCGAACCGAACGATGCTGTCGTCATCGAGCCGCGCCCCGCAGGGCTGCGTGGAGCCGTCCAGGCACGGCGTGATGAGCGGGTCGAACCGGAAGGGGGCGCCCAGCTCCTCGGACAGGCGGCGCATGAGCTCGATCTCGTGCACGTTCTGGCGAAGGGCCACGGTCTTGAGCCGGAGCGGGATGTCGCTCAGGGTCAGGCGGCGCACCGCCTCGAAGACGACCTCTCGAGCACCGGCGTCTCCCGTCACGGCGGCGTAGGCCGCGGCGGAGTGGCCGTAGAGCGAGACCTCCACGCAGTACGGCGGAAAGCGGGAGAACAGATCGAGCACGGAGTCGTCGATCAGCGTCCCGTTCGTGAACACGCTGACGAGGAAGCCCTTCCTCTTGGCGTGCAGGTAGATCTCCGCGAAGTCGCCCCTGAGCAGAGGCTCCCCGCCCGTCAGCATCAGCCACAGGCAGCCGGCTCTCTCGAGCTGGTCGATGACGTCCAGCCACGATGCCGTCTCCAGCTCGCGGCCGTCCCGGGATTCCTGGAGGTAGCAATGAATGCAGCTCAGGTTGCAGCGGTGCGTCAGCGCGATCGAGCCCGAGATGGGCCTGCGCTCGCGGTACGCGTCGACAAAGAGCCTCCGGCTCCAGGAGGTGTAGCTCCCCTGCCCCCTGTCGGAAGAAAAATCCTGCATGATGCTGTCTTGTTGACAGCACCATACCGTCCAATTAAACTCCAGTTCAAGGGGAAACGCGCCAAACGCTATGTTTCCTTGCTCTCTTTCGCCGGGGCCGCCCCCTCACAGGAGGCCGCGATGAGATGGTGTTGCTCGAAGGTGGTCGCCGCCGTGCGCGGGAGCCTTCCGCTGCTCGTCGGGCTGCTCGTCCTCATCGTGTCCTCCTCATGCGCGTCGGGGGATGCCGTCGACCCGGCATTCGTCGAGACCATCAGGCAGCGTCTCACGTCGCAGGCCGGGGATCCGATCCTGCACTCTCCGCAGGAGATCGCTCTCGACGTGGACGAGCGGGCCGAGGAGCTCGCGAAAAAGTACACCGAATTCCTGCGCGACAGGTACATCGTGGTCCTCGACAAGAACGCGATCCTGTCGCTGGGAAACGGCGACCCCGCCGCCCTGGCGAACCGGCACGGCGTGACGCCGCATCACGTCTACAGGCACGCGCTACGGGGATTCTCGGCCACGCTCAGCGAGCAGCAGCTCGAGAGTCTGCAGAGCGACCCCCAGGTGCAATCCATCCAGCCCGACAGCCTGCTTCACACGACGGACATCCCCGTTCCCTACGGGATCGACAGGGCGGATGCCGACCTGAACCCGACGGCGCGCATCGACGCGAGCGACGAGCGGGTCGGTGTCACGGTCGCGATCATCGACACGGGGATCGACCTCGACCATGCGGATCTGAACGTCCAGGGTGGCATCGATCAGTGCACGGTCACGGGCGATCCTGTCGACAACGGTGGTAATGACGTGCACGGCCACGGGACCCACTGCGCCGGAACCGTGGGGGCCATCGACGACGGATACGACTTCGGTCCCAGCGGGGGCCTGGAAGCCATCATGGGCATGGCCCCGGGGGTGGCCCTGTGGGCCGTGAGGGTGTGTGATGCCAGTGGTTCCTGTCTCGACTCGGACATGATCGACGGGATCGACTGGATCGCGGGCTGCGTGACGACCCCCAGCTCCTGCCCGCCCGGCGCCGGGAACATCAAGGTCGCGAACATGAGCCTGGGCTGCGAGTGCATCGAAACAGGATGCTACTGCGGCGACCCCGATGCCACGAGGATCGCCATCGACGGCCTGGTGGCCGCGGGCGTCACCTTCGTGACCTCGGCCGGAAACGACGACACGAACGTGGGCACGCAGGGTTCAGGCTGCCTCGTCACCCCGGCCTGCTTCGACAGCCCCATCGTGGTCGCGTCCATGACCGACTTCAACGGCGCGAGGGGAGGCGGCGCCGGCTGTCCCGGCAACTGTGGCTACTCCTCGAACACCGACGACGACACCGCCTCTTACAGCAACTACGGCGCGCAGGTCGACATCATCGCGCCGGGCAC
>JAFDER010000259.1 GCA_019310245.1 Deltaproteobacteria bacterium | reverse complement strand
GGGTACTGGCTCGTGCACGACTACAGCGACAACCTCATCTACGTCATCGACATCAGCAACCCGGACGCACCGGTCAAGTTCAGCCAATGGTCGGTCCCCAACATGGTCAACGGCGGCACGGGCAACATGATGATCGAGGGGACCTTGATGTACCTGCCCTGTGGAGAGAACTTCACGCTCAGGATCTATGATCTGTCCGACCTGACGGCGGTCACGCAGGTTGGTTCCGTGTCGACGGCGCCGGAGCAGCATTTCGGAAATCCGGTCAAGATCGGGTCGTATGTCTACATCGGCACCAGCATCTGGCTGGGGGCGTCGTTTCTCAGGGTGATAGACGTCTCCAATCCGGCAAGCCCGACCGTCGTGGGCAGCCTGGCGCCCACCGGGGCCGTCATGGGGATGAATGGCAAGCTGTTTGCCTTTGGACCTGGTCCGACGGTTCATGCCTTCTCCCTGGCCGACCCACTCGTTCCCGTGGTGGAGGCCTCCTCGACCGTTCCTGTACCGGCTCCGTCGACGAGTCTGGACCTGCTGTTCGTGGCCTGGCATTCCGGCTGGGTCGGCAACTACCTGATAGGTCTGACGCACGGAAGCGCCTCCGAATATCACGGGATCAGAGCGATGGACTTCACCGTGAACTGATCTCGAAGCCCTGCCCCCGTTGCCCTCTCAATCCGTGGCCCTGGGCCCCCCGAGGCCTGTGCGCCGGGTGGCCCCGGGAGGTTAGCCGTATCCTGACCTCGAACTCCGGTTCGTAGCAGTCATGTGGCCATGACGAAGGTCAATGGGGACACAACTGCCCAAGTTGAAGATTCGAATCCTGCTAGTGACTCCACTGGTACTGACCGGATAGATCTTGTGCCCTCCCCCCTCGTGGGATTACAAGATAGCCGTCTTGCTCGAAGTGACGACACACGGCCCGATCACGCGCGTCCGGATGGCGCGCACGATCGTGGGCTTCGACCTGCACCACTCCTCGGCGTTCCATGTGGGCGGCCTGCTCATCGACACGGGACCGCCCGCCACGGCGGAGGAACTCGCTGCATGGTGCAGGGACCGGGACATCGAGATGGTGGTCATCACGCACCACCACGAGGACCACGTGGGGGGAGCCGCCCGGATCAAGTCGACGCTCGGCCTTCCGATCCACGCGCCGACGCCCGCCATCCCCATGCTCGCCGAGGGCCTGCGCCTGCCCTTCTACCGCATGTTCGTGTTCCACGGCCGGCCGCGGCCGTTCGTCGCCGAGCCGCTGCCCGAGACCATCACGTGCGGCGACCTGAGCTTCCGCGCGATCCCCACGCCCGGCCACGCATTCGACCACGTGTGCCTGTTCGAGGAGAATCACCGGTGGCTCTTCACGGGCGACCTGTACGTGCACGAGCGCGTGAACATGTTCCGCCGCATCGAGGACGTCTGGATGCACATCGACTCGCTCAGGCGCGTCCTCGCCCTCGAGCCCGATCTGCTCATCTGCTCCCAGTCGGGTTTCTTCGAGGACGCGCAGGACGTCCTGAAGCACAAGATCCGCTTCTGGGAGGAGCTTGCCGACGAGGCCCGCCGCCTGCGGGACCGGGGCTGGAGCCTCAGGGACATCACGCGGGAGCTCCTGGGCCGCGAGGGCATGCGCACGTACCTGAGCGCCGGCGAGTTCTCCAAGCTCAGGCTCATCCGCGGCCTCCTGCGCGGTCACGGCTCGGGACGCCCCGGCTGATCACTCGCAGTCGACGACGATGGTGGACGCATAGTCGTCGCTGCACTGCGTCCACCCCTTGTTCGCCGGCTCGTAGAAGAACTGCCACGTGAACGCGTGCTCGCCGGAGTCCTCGTGCTCCCAGCAGGTCTGGACGGGGCGAGTGAAGAAGTGAGGGTCGCGGCAGCCGATCGTGATCTCTGCCTCGGGGGAGAAGTCGACACAGAGCGTTGCCTCGTCGATCAGGTGGCCGACGATGGGATCGCACTTCTCCTCCAGCGTGCAGGCGGCGAGAATGAGCATCGCCGGAACGAGAAGGCGGCTCATCAGTATGCGTACTCCACGTCGGGGCAGTTGTCCCGGATCCAGTCGTGGCACTCGCCGATGCACTCATCCGTACCGGAAGGGACGGGAGGCATGCAGTTGATGTAGTCCACGTTCGGGCATGAGTACGGCTTCTCGCACGGCTCCTTCTTCTCGCATGCTGCGAGCAGGAACAGCGAGACGAGACAGAGGGCGATCGTTGCTGCTCTCATGCTAGCGCTCCAGGTCGTTGATCGGCTCCATCATCATCTCGCAGATGTGCCAGTCCGGCGGCTTCTTGGTCGGAGGCTTCTTGCCGGGCCTCTTCTTCTCCTTGGGCTTGGGCTTCGGAGGCTCGACGTACTCGAGCGTGACATCGAGGCTGGCCTCGTGGCCCGGGGCATCGAACTTCCACGAGGCGACCATCGCGGAGAGATTCTTCTCGAACTCGGCGAGCTTGACGCTCGTGTCCACGGAGATCTCGGAGCTGGTGACGGCGCCGGACTCGTCCAGGACGAGACCGAGCGTGACCTTCTTGTCCTTGTACTCGTACTCCTCGACGAGCGTGTTGTAGTGGGGCTGGTAGAGCTCGGCGATGCGCGCCTCGATGGCGGCGACCTGCTCCTCTGTCAGGGCAGCGGGCTGCGCGGGCTCGGGCGGCGTGGGCTCGGGGAGCGGAGGCGGAGGCCTCGGCTCCTCGACGACGGCCTTCTCGGGAGGTGCGACGAGGGGCTTCTCGGGCTCGTGCTTGGTCTTGCACGCGGTCACGGTGACGGCGAGCACGAGTGCGCCGGCCGACGCGGCCGCGGCGAGCACCTGCCGGTTGCTGGTGGTGCGCCCGGCGGACCGGTCCTGGATCTCGTCCACCATGTCGTCCATGAGATCCGTGATCCGCTCGTCGAACGACTCCCGCCACTCGGCAAGCTCGAGCGCCCTCTCCTTCGCGGCATCGGCAGACGGCAGGACCCCGGTCGAGACGAAGTCCTGGATCTCGGTCAGGATCTCGGCGCTGGAGCGGTTGACGGACGTGATGAGCCGCTTGACCCTGCGGTCGAGGGAGGCGCTGGACCTGTGCGGCAGGAAGTGGGCGAGCAGGTGATGGTAGTAGTCCACCCTCATGGCGAGAACGCTCGTGCCCCGTGCACGGAAGTTGCGGGGCAGGAAGAGCGCCCTGTACATCTCGAAGGCGCGCTGCACGCGGGCGTCGGAGATCCGGTAGGAGTATCCGAGGTAGCTGCCGAGGAGACGTCCCTGGAGCCTGAGTGACCTCTCGAGGGGCGTTCCGGAGTAGACCTCCACGCGGCCGAAGTTGAGCGGCATGTCGCTGTACGTGCTCATGAAGTCGATGTTGTCGCTCAGATCGGACAGCACGGTCTCCGGGTCGAAGAGCAGGAGGTTGAAGGTCGTGTGGATGCCGAGATCCCGGAGCGTCGCGATGGCCTCGTGATTCTTCTCCCGGCGGGTGCGGCGTCCGAGGGTCTTGAGCCCTGCCACGGCGTTCGATTCCACGCCGAGGAAGACGCGGAACAGGCCCATGTCCTTGAGCAGGGAGAAGGCCTCCCGGTCGACGGAGTCGGGGCGGGCCTTGACCTGCAGGGCGATGCGGCCCATGCCGAGCCGGTCGAGGCGTTTCTGCAGGGCCGTGAACCTCTCCATGTTCCGGTCCATGTCGGCCAGGAAGAAGTTGTCGTCGTGGAAGTTGAAGATCCTGACGCCGCGCTCGTGGTACAGCGCGGCCATCTCCTCCGAGATGGAATCCACGTTCCTCTGGCGGAGCCGCTTGCCCTTGGTCTGCTTGAACCAGGCATAGATGGAGCAGTAGTTGCAGTTGCCGTAGCAGCCCCTCGAGCCGAGCATGTTCACGATGGACCGGCCCAGGTACTTGTGCAGCCTCTCGGGCCGCGTGGGCCACGGGCGAAGATCGAGGTCGTCCGGGTTGCGGCGCGGCGGCGTGCTCGCGGGTCCCTCGGCGCTCCGGTAGGTCAGCCCGCCGACCGTCTCGAGTCGATCCATGCTCTCGACGAGCTCGACGATCGCCTCCTCGCCGTCGCCGTGGACGATGGAGTCCAGGGCCGGGTAGTCCGTGAGCAGATCGCTCGCGTGGAAGGACGCGAAGTGCCCGCCCGCCGTGACGTGCCCCTCGAATCCCCTGCCCCTCAGCTCGTCCGCCAGCTCGAGGAACTCCCGGGCCCGGCCGGTGAAGACCATGGACAGGCCCACGAGGTCGGGACGATAGTCAATGATCGCCGCGGCGATGTCCGGGATCTGCTCCTTCTCGTGGAAGTCGAAGATCCGGGCCTGGTGACCGGCATGAGCGAGGCTCGAGTGCAGGTAGCGCAGCCCGAGGTTCTCCTCGAGCTCTGGTCCGATGAGTGCAATCTTCATGACGAAGAGGCTACCACGACGCACAGCCCGTGCAACTTCTACTTGGCGCCCTATATGCGAACCACCATGAGCAGATTGTCGATCCTCACCTGCCTCCTCCTGTCCGGGTGCCAGGGCCCCGGCTGCGGCGACGCCGGCGACTGCGTCGACGTGTCGGGCGAGTGGATCGTGCAGGAGTCCTGCGAGGTGTCCCTGCTCAACTCCGTCGGCATCTGGTCGCAGTGGGAGGATTCCGACCCCGAGGCCGTGACGTGCCCCATCTTCATCGACATGACGGGGGCCGGAGGCGGACGGGGTGGACGGGGGTTCGGCGACGTCGCCTGCCGCACGCGCGTTGACCTGCACATCGACTTCTTCGACATGGGCTGGACCTGGGACTGCACGGGCGATGTGTCCGGCGAGACGATGACGCTCGAGTGCGAACCGGACTGCGCGATGGTGCTCGTCAGGCCCTGAGCTCCAGTCTAGGGCGACTCGCAGATGTAGCTGCACGTGCCGTAGCACGGCAGATCGTTCCATGCGACGGTTGGGTGGTAGGCGTTGAAGGACCCGCAGTGCTCCACGCCGCCGGAGTTGCTCGGCTGGCCCGTGTTCCAGTTCGTGAACGTGGACGTTGAACCGGAGTCCCAGACCCAGACCCCCTCGACGGCAACGTCGGTGTAGCCGGTCCACGACTGCTGGCGGGAGGGCACGTAGGCGTCCATCGTGGTGTCAGCCCACGTGTCCTCGGTCGAGTCGTCGATCGTGATCAGGGTGTAGCCAAAGGCGGCGCATGCGATCTTGGCATTGTCCCACGTGAGTCTCGTCGTGCAGAAGACGTAGGTGTGGCCGCCGTGGGTGTGGAGGTGGCAGTCCGAGGGAAGATCCCCTGTACCGGGATCCAGTATGGGATCTGAACCGGAA
>JAFDER010000258.1 GCA_019310245.1 Deltaproteobacteria bacterium | reverse complement strand
CCTCGTACTTCTCCTCCGACGTGAGCTCAGGTACTTCCCCCCCCGACGTCTCCTCCTGTGCGGTAAGCTGTTCCGGCGGAGGCTTCTCCTCGATGCGCTCCTTCTTCGCTCCACAGCCTGGCCCAAGCAGAGCGAGCGTCATGCAAATGGTCCATAGCTTCATGGCGCCAGCCCTTTCATGACGTAGGTGGCGGTCCTCTCGGTCCTGGTCTCGCCCGATCCATGGACCATCACCGACGTCTCCCCGATGGCAATGGCCACGTACCTGCCCGCCTTGACGTCGTAGTAGCCGAGGAGCCGCAGGTGGAGCGTGCTGCCGGTCTCCTCGAGGGGATCCGCACGCGTCTTGCGGGACCAGATCCGGGCCTCGTGATCCAGGGCCACGACCGCGCACTTCAGGCCCGCCACCTTCGAGTACCCCACGATCCCCAGCGTCGACGATCCCCGCGTCTCCGCCAGACCGCTCGCGTCCGGGATGAGGACCGCGTCCTCGTGCACGTCGCCCGAGGCCAGATCCGCGTCGAGCATCGGGAAGATGAGCTGGAACATGGACTGCGTCTGCGGGTCTGGATCCTCGAGCCGGCCGTACTCGTCGACGACGTAGGTGCGGACCGTGGGGGAGCCGGCCCCTGCCACCAGGTGCGTCATCAGTCTCACCTCGGCCCGCCCGTCGCCCAGGGGGCGGAACATGATGGCGCCCTCTGTCTCGGTCTCCTGGGGTTGCTTCTTGGCGTTCTTGCGGATCGTCCTGAGCTTGTTGCGGACGGCATATCCGAAGCCCTTCTTCCCCTCGAAGTTCCATCTCAGTCCGACGCTCTTGACGGGCGCCCACCTCATCGGCTCGACGCCCAAGTCCACGTCGAGGCGCGGCGGAGCGTCGATCCACGCAGGCTGCCACCCGTCCGCGACGACGGCCGGCGTCCCGCACGCGCCGCAGCCGATGGCAAATGCGATGCACGAAAAACAGGAAAGCGTTCTCGAGACGTGAAGCATCATCAGACCTCTCAGAACGAAGGCTATCGAAGAACCCTGGGGGGATCCAGTGGGCCCGGTGCGAGGCGAAAATAAGTTAGACGTGCATGTCTACTTGTCGGACACTGCGAGGCAGCGATCTTCCAGGATCTCCCGTATCGAATACTCATGTAATGGATTATCCGTACTATTGTAATAGATAGATATGATAGAATAATCTCGCGGGAGAGCTGAGCCGGTCTTTCAGAAGGCTCGCCCGCGCTTGACACCTCCGGCCCGGAAGGACTATAGAGTGCTGCGGGGTGACACTATCGTCTAGTTCTGTCATCCTCAATCAAGCAAGGGGAAGTCCATGAAGCGCGTGGGCATCGATGTCGGGAGCCTGTACTTCAAGGCCGTGATCGTGGATGAGGATGGAGCCCGGACCGAGTCCAGCTACCTCCACCACCATGGCAATCCATGGAAGGCGTTCCGGGACTGGGCGGTCGACATGCCGGACCTGCACGAGGATGTGGTCATGGGCGTGACGGGAAGCCTCGAGAAGCTGCCCGCCGGTCTGCCCGGGATGAAGGTGCTCGACGTGGTCCGGTGCTTGATGGAGGGTGCGAGGTCGTCGCTCCCCTGTCCGGACGGCATCATCGACGTCGGCGGCTCCTCGCTCACGCTCGTGGAGCTTGCGAGCGACGGCGGCTTTTCCTCGTTCAGGGGCAACTCGCTGTGCGCCGCCGGCACGGGCAGCTTCCTCGACGAGCAGGCGAAGCGTCTCGGCGTGCGCTACGAGGATCTGTCCACGTTTCCCATGATCGATGATCCCCCGTCCATTGCCAGCAGGTGCGCGGTCTTCGCAAAGAGCGATCTCATCCACCGGCAGCAGGAGGGGTGCTCGAGGGAGGAGATGTGGTCGGGCCTGTGCAGGGGGTTGACGCAGACCCTCCTGCACACGCTCTTCAAGGGTCGTCCCGTCTCGGGGCAGATCGCGATCACCGGAGGCGTGAGCCAGAACCTCCAGGTCAGGCGCTGGATGGCCGAGCTGGCGCCGGACGCGGACCTCGCGTTCCTGGACGACGGACACCTCGCCACGGCCCTGGGAGCCTCCCTTCTCGTCAGCTCCGACGCCGGCGTGAGCCCCGTTCCCTGGTCGCAGCTCGTCAAGGGACTGCTCCCGCTCATCGACGAGGCGAATCTCGGCGGCGGCCGCGCGGGCCTCGAGGCCGACGACAGGCCCCTCGAGCTCAAGCTCTCTGAATACCCGACGTTCGAAGTCGAGCACGCCTACGAGGACGAGCACGGGACGGAGGTTCGCGTCACGAACTGGCCCGGCGCGGGCGGCGAGGTCCCCTGCTATGTCGGCATCGACGTCGGCTCGACGAGCACGAAGGCCGTCATCATCGACGAGGACGCCCGGGTGCTCGCCGACCTGTACCGCAAGACGCTGGGCGACCCCATCGGGGCCGTCAGGCACCTGTTCTCCGCGCTCGAGGAGATCGAGCGCGAGCAGTCGACACCTCTCAGGATCCTGGGGGCCGGGACCACCGGATCGGGGCGCAAGCTCATGGGCCAGGTCGTCGGTGCGGACGTGATCATCAACGAGATCACCGCTCACGTCATCGGCGCCCTGAGCACCGATCCGGACGTGGAGACGATCTTCGAGATCGGCGGTCAGGACTCGAAGTTCGTGAGGCTGCGCGGCGGCAACGTGGTCGATTCGAACATGAACTACATCTGCGCCGCCGGCACGGGCAGCTTCGTGGAGGAGCAGGCCGGCAAGCTCGGCTTCAAGGTCTCCGAGGTGGGCTCGAAGGTGATCGGGATCGTGCCGCCTCCGACCTCCGACCGCTGCACCGTGTTCATGGAGCAGGACGTCAACGCTCTCATCCGCCGCGGCTACTCTCCCGAGGAGGCCATGGCGGGCGTCATGCGCTCCGTGGTGCAGAACTACCTCAACAAGGTGGTCGGGAGGAGGACGGTCTCGAAGAGCAAGATCGCCTTCATGGGAGCCACGGCACGCAACAAGGGGCTCGTGGCCGCGTTCGAGCAGCAGATGGACTGCCCCATCGTCGTCTCCCCCTACTGCCACGTGATGGGCGCATACGGCGTGTCGCTCGCCGTCCGGGCCGAGAAGGCCGCTCACCCATCGCCGACCACGTTCCGCGGCCTGGATCTCGTCAGACGCAAGGTGGAGCTCAGGCACGAGACCTGCGAGCTGTGCAACAACGCGTGCCGCATCACCCACGCGCACATCGAGTCCGAGAAATCGGTCCCCTCCTGGGGGTACCTGTGCGGCCGCGATCCTGAGGAGAAGAAGGCCAAGATCAGGCGCGAGTACGATCTGTTCAGGAAGCGAGAGAGGTTCCTGCGCCAGGCCGGCAAGGGCGTGGACGTGCCGGAAAACGCCCCGGTCATCGGATTGCCGTTGAGCCTGACGACCTATGTGTACCGGCCGCTGTGGACGCGGTTCTTCAACGCGCTCGGCTTCAAGGTAGTGACCTCGGTCAGGTCCGACGAGTCCGTGAAGGAGAGATCGCTCGAGCTCGTGAGCGCCGACTTCTGCTTCCCGGTCAAGCTCGTCTACGGCCACGTGGACCGCCTGCTCAAGAAGGAGGGCGTGGACCACGTGTTCCTGCCCCACATGGTCGCCAACCATCTCAACGACTTCACGACGGATGCGCAGTTCTGCACCTGGGTGCAGGGGATGCCGTCGGCGGTGAAGACGGCCTTCAGGCAGTACGGGGTGTCCATCGATCCCATCCTTTCGCCCGTCATCGACTTCAGGTGGACGGATCGCATGCTCGTCGACTCGCTCGTCAAGACCCTCGGTTCGCGCATCGGAAGGGGCAGGGCTGACATCGAGCGGGCCTGGCGCACGGGACTCGAGGCGCAGCGCTCCTTCGAGCGCTCCTGCGTGACCGAGGGCAAGCGAGGTCTGAGGAAGCTCAAGGAGAGCGGCAAGGTGGGCATCGTTGTGCTCGGAAGGCCGTACAACGTCTTCGACTCCGGGGCGAACGTGGGCCTGCCCGAGAAGATCGCGGAGTACGGCTACACCGTCGTGCCCGTGGACTTCCTTCCCTTCCGGCCCGAGCTGCTCGGCGAGCGCTACAGGAACACCTACTGGAACTACGGCCAGAGGATCCTCAGCGCGCTGAGGCAGGTGAGAGAGAACGACTCCCTCTATCCCGTCTACCTCACCAACTTCTCCTGCGGACCGGACTCGTTCCTTCTCTCCTACGCCGAGGATATCATGGGTGACAAGCCCATGCTCATCCTCGAGCTCGACGAGCACGGAGCGGACGCCGGCTACATCACGCGCGTGGAGGCCTTCCTCGACGTGCTCAAGGCCGACAGACCCGAGCAGCGTCGTCCCAGGGTGGACGTGTTCGCGCCGCCCTCGGTCTGGGCCAGCCGCCGGGTCTGGATCCCACCCATGCACGAGCTGGGCTCCGAGATGTTCTCGGCCACGTTCCGCCGCTTCGGCTTCAAGTCCGAGCCCCTTCCCCTCGAGGATCTCGAGGCGTTCGACCTCGGGCGCCGGCTCACCCGCGGGTCGGAGTGTCTGCCCACGGCGGCGACCCTCGGCTCGTTCGTCAAGACGCTCAGGGACCTCGACGCCGATCCATCGAAGGAGGCCCTGTTCATGCCCACGGCGGAGGGGCCGTGCCGCTTCGGCCAGTACGCCACCAGCCACCGCCTTGCGCTCGAGAAGATCGGGATGGACGACGTGGCCATTCTCAGTCCGTCCTCGTACAACTCCTACGGGGGCCTGCCGCAGGAGCTCCGCAAGCTCCTCTGGGACGCCATCCTCCTGGCCGACATTCTCTTCAAGATGGGCTGCAAGGTCAGGCCCTACGAGGTCGTCAGCGGCCAGACCGACGAGGTCCTGGGCGCCCATCTGCACGCCGCCTCGCACGCCATGGAGTCCGGTGACGACCTGCGCGACGCACTCGGTGCCGCGGTCGAGGCCTTCCTGGCCATCGAGACGAGGCAGGAGAAGAAGCCCCTCGTCGGAGTCGTCGGCGAGATCTACGTGCGGTGCAACGGCTTCTGCAACAGCCAGGTGATCCGCACCGTGGAGCAGTACGGCGGGGAGGGATGGCTCGCGCCCGTCAGCGAGTGGATCCTGTACACGTCGGAGATGGCCAAGCGCGGCGCCCGGATCGGGATCAACGCGAACCTCCTCAAGTCTCCCTTCTCCTTCATCATGCTGCACCTCAAGGACAGGTTCCTGCACAAGAAGGAGAGGCAGTACCACGAGGTCGCCCACAAGCTCCTCCACGACCGGCTCGAGCCTCACGTGAGCGACGTGATCGATGCGGGCGAGCGCTACATCCCGCTGGCGT
>JAFDER010000035.1 GCA_019310245.1 Deltaproteobacteria bacterium | reverse complement strand
CCCTCCTGGAACCTCGCAAGGCTGAGCTCCGCACGCATCGTGTCCACCTGGTCCTTGAAGAAGGACTGCTCGATGTCGGTCAGCGGATAGGTCATCGCCTTGGGGTAGGCGGCGATGGCCTCCTCGCTCCGGTGGTCGTGGACCATCTGGTAGAACTCCTGGATCTGCTTCTCGCTGCGCTCGCGGGACTTCTGGCTCTTCTTCATCTTGTCGAGCTCTGCCTCGAGCTCCTGGAGGTTCGTCTGCACCACCTCCTTCTCGCTCTTGAGCTTGGCGCGTTGAGCAAGGTAGGCCATGTTCAGGCCAACGAAGGTCAAGATGGAGAAGATGATGTAGGCCACGGCGCTGTTGAGGGTGAAGCGCCTCTCGTACCCGGCCTGCCTCTTGGCGATGGCCTTGATGTCCGACCCGAGGGAGTTGACGAGGTTGTTGGTCCGGATGGCCAGACCGCGGCTCTCGACGATCTCCTTCTTGATATCCTTGACCTCTTCTTCGACGTTCATCCGGGACCCTCGACTGGGGGTTTGAACGGGGAAAAAGCCCATTCAAACGGTATTTTAGCCTTCCCGGCACCCCATAAGCAAAATTCCGGCCGTTTTCGAGCAGGACCGATCTCGGGAGTCTCGGGTATTGAACGCGCAGGCCCGCGGACAATTCCCGGGATTGACGGCCGAGCGCCCGGCGTGTTCCAATCGATGGCAGGTGAGGCCATGCACGCGCGCGTCATGACGGTGGTCAACGGATTCTTCTCGCAGAACTGCTACATCGTGTGGGAGACGGGAGGCCGCTGCGTCATCCTGGATCCCGGAGACGAGCCTCACCTCGTCGAGTCCATGGTCCGGGAGATGGAGCTCACGCCGGTGCTCATCACGGCCACCCACGCCCACATCGACTTCGTCGGGGCCGTGGCCGAGCTGAGGGACACCTTCCGCATCCCGTTCGCGGTACACCGCCTCGAGGAGGAGGTCCTCGACAAGCTGCCCGAGGACGCCCGTTTCTTCGGCCTGCCCACGGTCCGCAGGCCCCAGGTGGACAGGTGGCTCGAGGATGGCGAGACGCTGAGCTTCGGCGAGGCGTCCATGCAGATCCTCTACACGCCGGGACACACGGCAGGGTCGATCTGCTTCCTGTGCGAGCACATGATCTTCACGGGGGACACGCTCTTCGCCGGAGGCTACGGCAGATCGGACCTCGAGGGGGGCGAGGAGGACATGCTGCTCGACTCGGTGCGCGACAAGATATTCACCCGTGACGACACGACCATCATCTACGCCGGCCACGGTCCGACCACGACCATCGGGCAGGAGAAGAAGCAGAACTGGATCAACACGCGCCTGGCACCCCAGGACACCTGATTCACATCGGCGTCAGGGGGCTGCGCGCGTCGCGCCGCCTCGTGCCTGGTACAGGGCCAGGTACCTGCGGGCGGAGCGGTCCCAGGACACGTCGGTCCCGAGCAGGCGGCGCACGAGCCCGGTCCACTCCTGCTCGGAGCTGTAGGACGCCAGGCCCCTGAGCAGGGCGCCGAGCAGCTCCACGGCGTCGATGCGGCCGAAGACGAAGCCGTTGCCGGTCTCGAGATCGCGGTCGAGATCCACCACGGTGTCAGCGAGGCCGCCCGTGTGCCGCACGACGGGCACGGTACCGTAGCGCATGGCGATGAGCTGGGAGAGGCCGCACGGCTCGAACCTTGAGGGCATGGCGAGCAGGTCGCATCCCGCATAGAAACGGTGGGAGAGCCTCTCCTCGAAGACCTTGTGAAAGGCCACCTTGTCGGGGTAGCGCGAGGCGAGCCGCTCGAGTCCCGACTCGAGGCCCTGGTCTCCCGTGCCGAGGACGGCCAGCTGGACGTCCGAACGAAGGAGCCTCGGAGCGATGGAGAGCAGGAGGTCCACTCCCTTTTGCGGCACGAGCCTAGCGATGAGCCCGACCAGCGGCGTACGCTCCCTCTCGGGCAGGCCCAGGTCCTCCTGCAGCGATCTCTTGCACGCGGCCTTGCCCGAGAGATCGCTGGCATCGTACCGGGCCTCGAGCCTCATGTCCGTCGATGGATCCCAGACATCGACGTCCACTCCGTTGAGGATGCCGGCCACTCCCTCCGGGAGGGCCCTGAGGACGCCGTCGAGCCCCACGCCCATCTCGGGCTCGAGAATCTCGCGGGCGTAGGCGGGAGAGACCGTCGTCACCCCGTCCGCCGTGACCAGCCCGGCCTTGAGGACGTTGAGCTTGCCGTAGAACTCGAAACCTTCCGGCACGAAACGGCTCCGGTCGAGCTCCAGGGGATCGATCATCTCGCTGCCGAACACACCCTGGTGGTGAAGGTTATGGATCGTCAGGATGCTCGCAGCGGCTTCGAGGTTCGGCGAGGAGACCACGCCGTGGGCGAGGTAGTAGGGGATGAGCGCCGTGTGCCAGTCATGGGAGTGCACCACGTCCACCGCCTCCCCGTCGTGCGCGAGCAGGAAGAGCGCGGCCTTGCACAGGAGGCCCCAGCGCAGGGGCTCGTCGGCATCGTCCGTGTAGATCGCGTCGCGCTCGAACATCTCCTCGTTGCGCAGAACGCGGACCTCCACGCCGGAGGCGAGGCGGCCCTCGAAGATCTCGATCCGGTGCGTCTTGCCGCCGAGGGCGACCTCCACGGGCAGGAGCCTCCTGGCCAGGGAGAAGGCCTCGGGATCGATCCCGGCCACCAGGGGAAGCACGACGGTGACCTTGTGCCTCGCCCTCACGAGCGCGGCGGAGAGGGAGCCCACCACGTCGGCCAGCCCGCCCGCCTTGGAGAAGGGGACCATCTCCGCTGCAACGAAGACGACGTGCATGGCTCCTTGCGACCTTACTTGGTCAGGTTCTTGATGATCCGCGTCTCCTGGCCCGCCGCGATGATCACGGTATACGTCTTGCGGATGTTGAAGTCGTTGTTGAGCAGCGTGACGGAGTGCTTGCCGGCTGGCAGCTTGTACTTCATGAGCGGGGTGTTCTTCACCTTCTTCTTGTCCACGTACACGATCGTCCACGGCTGCGTGGAGACGCTCAGGTAGCCGAAGCCGCCCGTGGTCTTGATCGGAGGCTTCTTCCCGGGCTTCTTGCCGGGCTTCTTCCCGGGTTTCTTCCCGGGCTTCTTGCCAGGCTTCTTGCCGGGCTTCTTGACGGACGTGGTGCCCACGCCCTCGCGCGGGGAGGTCTCCGCTTCTACCTCTGCCTCGCCCTCTCCTTCTGCCTCGGCGTCCAGGGGCTCGAGCTCGGCCTCGATGGTGAGCTTGTTGTCACCCTTGGGCATCTCGAGCTCCTTGGTCCACTCCTTGTGCTCGTCTGCCTCGATCTTCAGGGAGTAGCGGCTCGAGGGGTCCAGTTCGATCTCCTGGGGCGACTTGCCGAGGGTCTTCTCCTTGCCGTCCTTGATGAGCGTGATCTTCGCGTCATCGGGCACCGCCGAGAAGGTGGCCATCACGCTCTTGGGATCGAGGACGACCTTGTCGAGCTGCGCGAGCTTTCCGTCCACCACGTTGATGTCCGTCGAGAATGGCAGGAATCCGGCCTTCTCCACGCGGATCGTGTAGGTCCCCGGCTTGAGATCCGAGACCGTGAGCGGAGTCTTGTCCGCATACGGCCTGTTGTTGATGACGACCGTGGCGCCCATGGGCTCCGTCTCGAGGATGAAACCCGTACCCTTGGGTTTCTTCCTGATGAGCTTGAGGCTCTGCGTGAGCACCTTGCCCGGCTCGAGATTGATGCCGACGGTGATGGTATCGTAGTCCTGGTGGCTCGCCACGATCTCGTGCTCGCCGGCCTCCAGGTCCGAGATGGTCACGGGGAACGGACCGTCGATCGGCTCGTTGTCGAGGGTGACCGTGGCCCCCGACGGCTCGGGGACCAGAACGAGGGTCGCCGTCTTCGGCTTGCCCACGAACACGACGATGAGCACGCCGATGATCACGGCGGCACCGAGGATCAGGGCGACGACGATGGGAAGCGCGCTGCTCCTGGGCCTGGCCGGAACGGCGGGCGGAATGGAGATGGTTGCAGGCGGCACTGACACCTGCGGGGCCGCCATCGGGGACGGCTTCTCCGGCTCCATGTCTCCGATCCCGAGGATCTTCTGGTCCTCGGGCAGGCCGTCGTAGATCTGGGTCTCCATCTCGTCGTCGTCCCACTCCATGTCGAGCCCGGCGGGCTCGGGCAGACCGGCCTGCTTCGGCGGTGCGGCCTGCGGAGCGGGAGCCGCGGCCTGCTGGCCTGGCGGTCCTGCGAGAGAGGGACTCGGCGGGGCGGGCGCTGCTCCGATCATCGCACCCTGGCCGGGCGCGGACGGGGTCGGTGCGGGAGCCCCTGGCGGGGTCGGCGCAGACGACTCGGCCTGCGGCGGCACCGCCACGGCTGCCGGGGCCCCTGGCGGGGACGGCACGGACGACTCGGCCTGCGGCGGCAGGGCTACGGCGGGAGCTGGCGGCGTGCCCGCACCCGGCGGGACCACGGCCGGCATGCCCATGACGGTCTTCTTCGGCACTGGCGGCGGTGGCGTGGACGCCCTCGCCTTGGGAGGCGGCGGGGGAACCGAGCCTCTCAGGCCTCCGGGCCCTGCCCTGGACAGGCGGGGGGGGGGAGGAGGCGCGCTCCTGCGCGGAGGCGGCGGGGTCGAGGCGGCGCGCGAAGCCCTCTCGGGCGCCATGTCGCCGCCGGCGTCGGCTCCGCCGACTTCGCTGTCGTACTCGGACTTGAACTCCTCCTTGAGGAACGCCGAGAGCTCCTTGCGGCCAAACAGGTCACCGAAGGTGTACATGAAGCTCTGGAGATCGTCGTGGAGCTCCATCCCGGTCTGGTAGCGATCCTCGACCTCGCGGGCGAGCGCCTTGAGCACGATCTGCTCGAGCTCCTCGGGGATGTTCCGGTTGTACGTGGAGGGCGGCATGATCTCGACGTTGCGGACCTTCTCGAGGGTCGAGAAGTCGCTCTCGCCCAGGAACAGACGCTCCCCCGTGAGGACCTCGTACAGGACGATGCCGGCGGAGAATACGTCCGAGCGCTTGTCCAGCGGCAGGCCCCTGACCTGCTCCGGAGACATGTATCCGAACTTGCCCTTGAGGATGCCGGCCTGCGTCTTGGCGGCCTTGTTCGCGGCCTTGGCGATCCCGAAATCGATGAGCTTGATCTCGCCGTCGAAGCTCAGCAGAACGTTCTGGGGCGAGACGTCGCGGTGGACGAGGTTCAGCTCGCGTCCGGCGGCGTCCTTCTTGTTGTGCGCGTAGTCAAGCCCCTCGCACACCTTCATCATGATGTAGCAGCACTGCGGGAGCGTCAGGCCCTCGCCCTTCTTCTTGAGCGCTTCCGTGATGGACCTCAGGTCCTTGCCGTGCACGAACTCCATCGCGATGAAGAACGCATCTCCGACCTTGCCGAGGTCGAGAATCTGGGCGATGTTTGCATGGGTCAGCTGGACCGCGATCTTCGCCTCGTCGATGAACATCTTGATGAACTCATCGTCCTCTGCGATGCTCGGCAGGATCCGCTTGATGGCAAAGAACTTCTCGAACCCCTCTTCCCGCATCACCTTGGCCTTGAAGACCTCGGCCATCCCCCCCACTGCAATTCGGTCCAGAAGGTAGTACTTACCGAAAGGTATGGGCTTCTTCACCTCTGGGCTCCTTTTGGCATTTGACAATCAAGCGCCAATAATTTTAGGGAACCTTAATAGAGAACCCGCGCAAGGGTCAACGGTTAAGTTAATGGGAACATGACGTAAGATGGCGAGTCCATTATACGATCCCCCGAGTGGAGGTGTCGATATCAACCTGGCATTTTCAGGAATAAAACATCTCGAACTCGAGATCGGCCCCGGCAGGGGGATGTACGTGCTCGGCCGGGCACGGCAGCTGCCAGCCTGGGGCTTCCTGGCCATCGAGGTCCGGGGCCGGTTCGCACGCCTGATCGCGGAGAGGGCGGAGAAGTACGGCCTCGAGAACGTGAAAGTGATCCACGGCGACGCACGCCGGATCCTGCCCCGGCTCGCGCCCTGCGATTGCCTCGACCGCGTGAGCCTGCACTTCCCGGATCCCTGGTGGAAGAAGCGGCACGGGAAGAGAGCGGTGCTCACGCCTCGCACGCTCGAGGAGGTCGTCAGGCTGCTCGGGCCCCGCGGGGAGCTCTTCGTCCAGACGGACGTGTTCCCCAGGGCGGTGAGCATCCTCAGGATCCTGACCGACCAGCCGGACATCGAGAACTCGGCCGCCGATGGTGGGTTGCTCGAGAAGCCCGTCGATGACTGCCCGTCGAACCGGGAGCAGACATGCATGCAGGCCGGCCTGCCCGTCTTCCGCATGCTGTTCAGGAAGAAGAACCAATGATATCGGGGGATTGACAGTCCGCGCTGCCAGCTGAGATTATCTTCTCTCTGGAGTATTTGCGATGACGAGACTTCATGTGAACGTCGATCATGTCGCCACGGTCCGCCAGGCGCGAGGCGTGGGATACCCGGACCCCGTGACCGCGGCGTCGCTCGCCGAGCTCGCCGGGGCCCACGGAATCACTGTCCACCTCAGGGAGGACCGCAGGCACATCCAGGACAGGGACGTGGAGATCCTGCGCAAGACGGTCACCACGGTCCTGAACCTCGAGATGGCCTTCACCGACGAGATCATGGGAATCGCGAGGGAGCTGGGACCCGACATCACCACCATCGTGCCCGAGAAGCGGCAGGAGCAGACCACCGAGCGCGGGCTCATCCTCGACGACACCAGGAGCGAGGTCACGGCGGCGAAGATCGCCTCGATGAACGAGGCTGGCATCCGGGTCAGCCTGTTCATCAATGCCGAGGAGGACATCATCAGGGCGGCGGCCGACATGGGCGCACAGATGGTCGAGCTGCACACGGGGCCCTACTGCCATGCGCGCGGGGAGGAGAAGCGCCGGGAGCTCGCGGTCATCGAGAAGGGAGCCTCCCTCGCACACGAGCTCGGCCTGGCCGTCGCGGCGGGGCACGGCCTGAGCACCGTCGACGTGGGCCCGATCGCGGCGATCGACGTTGTCGAGGAGCTCAACATCGGTCACTCCATCGTCTCGCGTGCGGTGCTCGTCGGCATGGAGCGGGCCGTCCGCGACATGCTCGAGGCCATGAACCCCCATGGCCCGACGCACGATCCGGAGCCCAGATGATCGGCATCGACCTGTGCAGTGCGGCGCGCATCAGGCGCGTCCACGAGAGGCACGGAGAGCGGTTCACCGACAGGGTGTTCACGCCCGGAGAGATCGAGACGGCCCTGCGACGCAGGGACCCCTACCCTCACCTCGCCGCCCGATGGGCAGCCAAGGAGGCAGTGTTCAAGGTCCTGGGCCGCGTGCCGGACTTCCGGTGGAAGGACATCGAGGTCACCGCCGACGAGGACGGCAGACCCGGATTGAACCTGCGCGGCGCCACGGCCAGGGAGGCCCGCAGGCAGGGCATCGAGGCCTGGCACGTTTCCATCTCGCACGAGGGTGACATGGCGGCCTGCGTGGTCATGGCCTGGAGGGGAGAGACAGAGCGATGATCTTCATGACCCGGGAGCAGATGCGCCGCTACGACAAGGTGGCCACCGAGAGGTACGGCGTGTCCGGAACCGTTCTCATGGAGAACGCGGGACGGGGCGCCGCGCGCGTCGTGCTCGAGGCGGCTCGCGAGCGGCCCGGCACGATCACGATCGTGTGCGGCAAGGGAAACAACGGAGGCGACGGCTTCGTGATCGCGCGGCACGTCATCAACTCCGGGCGCCTCGCGAGCATCGTCCTGCTGGGCAGACGCGAGGATGTCGGTGGTGATGCGAAGACGAATGCCGACATCCTGGCGGCCATGCAGGGATCCATCACGGAGATCGACGTCAGCAAGGACATGAAGAGCCTGCCCGGCCTGCTGGCCGGCAGCGCCGTCGTCGTCGACGCCATCTTCGGAACGGGGCTGGAAAGAGAGGTCACGGGAGGCCACGCGGAGGCGATCCGGGCCATCAACGACGCGGACGCCCCCGTCGTCGCCGTGGACCTGCCTTCCGGACTCGACGCGAACACCGGCAGGGCGCTCGGAACGGCGGTGCGCGCGGATGCGACGGCCACCTTCGCCTGCCTCAAGCGCGGCCTCGTCATCCATCCCGGCGTGGAGCTTGCCGGAGAGGTCACGGTCGTGGACATCGGCGCTCCCGGGTGCATCGTGCAGGAGGTGGGCTACGACGGCACCATGCTCGACGGGGCCGACTTCAGGAACGACCTGGGACCGCGGGACCCCGACGTGCACAAGGGCACGTTCGGCCACCTCCTCGTCGTCGCGGGATCGCCGGGCAAGACGGGCGCGGCGATCATGGCCGGGTTCGCGGCAATGCGCACGGGCGCGGGCCTCGTCACCCTGGCCGTCCCGGCCGACCTGATGCAGACCGTGGAGGCAGCCAAGCCACCCGAGGTCATGCTCGAGCCGCTCCTGCCCACCATCGACGCAGAGGTCGACGGTGAGGCGATCGAGCGGATCGACGCCCTGCTCGCGGGCAAGAGCGCCGTCGTGATCGGTCCCGGGTGCGGCCTCACCGACTCCATGGAGCGCGTGCTCGAGGTCGTGCTCGACAGGGCCAACGTTCCCGTGGTCGTGGACGCGGACGGCCTCACCCTGCTCTCGAGGCTCCCGGCCAGCACGCTCGACGATCGGGCCCATCCCACCGTGCTCACCCCCCACCCGGGCGAGATGAGCCGACTCGTCTGGAAGTCAGCGTCCGAGATCCAGCGGGAGCGGATCCCACTGGCGCGCGAGTATGCCAAGGTCAAGGGCGTGCACCTGGTGCTCAAGGGAGCACGCACCGTCATCGCCTCGCCTGACGGAAACGTCTGGATCAACCCCACGGGCAATGCGGGAATGGCGTCGGGAGGAACGGGAGACCTGCTCACCGGCATGATCGGCAGCTTCATCGGCCAGGGCCACCGGATCGAGGATGCCGTGGCCCTGGGCGTCTATCTCCACGGTCTTGCCGGGGATCGGGCCTCCGAGGAAACCGGCCAGCGCGCGCTCGTGGCCGGAGACGTGCTCTCGGCCCTTCCGGAGGTCCTGCTCGAGTTCGAGACCTGATCCAGGTGTGGCTCCTGCGCCACGCATGTAACGCAACATCCACACGCAATCAGGGGAACCGGCCAGGATAACGGGAGGTTACGGCTGCCCCTCGGCGGCACCCTTCTTGCTCCACTTCTCGGGCATGATGACGGGAACACGCGCGATTGCAGGGACCATTGCCGCGGCCTTCACGGCCGCGACCCTCCTGATCTCCACCCCGGCCGAGGCCAAGTCCAAGGCCACGTACGTGGAGATCGACATGAACCTGGGCATGACCACGCCTCTCTACCAGGACATGGGCCTGGCACTCTCCTACGGCGGCATGATCGGGATCGGAGGCAAGCTCAAGTTCCTCCCTCCACGCTTCTACTTCATGGCGGGCGTCCTGCACCAGACCTTCAGGACGCAGGGGAGCCATGCGCTCACCGGCGAGAGCTTCTCGGCGCGCGAGAGCCTCCTCGATCTCTCCCTCGGCCTCAGGATCGTCATCCCGATCTACAAGGGCCTCAGGATCTACTGCGACCTGATGGCCATCGCCGCTCACCACGTCTCCGAGGTGAAGCGCGACTCCATCGGGGAGAAGAAGTCGGTTGGCTGGCTGCCGGGAGGGCTCGCCGCCCTCGGAGTGCAGTACAGGTGGCACCGCAACGCATCGACCGGCATCCGGCTCGAGGGCACGTTCTACGGTCCGCTCGACTCCGCGGCCATGAAGATGGTCGGGCTCGAGCCGGAGCACAACGCGAAGCTCGTCCTCGCGCTCGTGCAGGCGTGGTACTTCTGATGAACGGCGCCGAGAACCGCACGCTCCCGGCCGTCCTCCTGATCGTCCTTCTCGGGACCGGATCGTGCAACGGCGACAAGCTCACGAACGTCGCCCTCGAGGAGTACCTCGTCGACGTGACCTGCACGGCGGACGGTGGGTGCACCGGCCCCGGAGGCACGCCCGTCGAGGGTACCTGGGTGCAGAGCAGAGCGATCGCCTCCGCCACGGCGTCGCTCTTCAGCCCGCACGGCACCTACATGTACATCGACTACATGCGGGGGACCACCTACGTGGAGATCGAGATGGACTTCCCAACGGACGTCGCGGGCGACGTCCCGCTCAGGGCCGTCATGCGCGAGTACGCGGGCGGCGAACCGACGTTTGAGAGCGACACCGCCTCCGGAGTGATACAGGTGGCCCCGCCGGGCGGCTCGAACAGGATCCCCGCGGCGGGAGGCTTCAACCTCAAGTTCGTCTCCCACGGGCCCGACGGCGAACCCTCCACCGGGGACGACGAGGTGCGCGAGATCAGGAACGGCCGCTTCGAGCTCGACGACCAGCCCGCCGTGGGCGACACGTACGACGTCTCCTACCCCGAATCGGCATGGGACGACCCGGACTTCGGCGTGGTCATCGAGATCTGGGTCTACCCGGACGGCGAGTACGACGACGATTACTACGAGGACGACACCTACAGCTCCGGCGGCTGCACGGGCGACGAGTACCAGGACGACACGTACGACGACACCTACGACTCCGGCGGCTGCGAGGGCGACACGTATGACGACACGTACGACTACACCTACGATTCGGGGGGGTGCGACTCTGGCGACTGGACATCGAGCGACACCGACTCCGGCGGCTGCGAGGGCGACACGTACGACGACACGTCGGGCGACACGGGCTGCGACTGCGAGGGAGACTCCGCCCTGACCGCCAGCCGCCCCTCGAGAAGGACCTTCGCGCTCTTCGTGCCCGTCTTCGCGATCTTCATCACGCGCTCCCTGCTGCGCCGGCGCCGCTGAGCCCCCGGGGCGGCCACTCCCCTTCCCGACTCCAGTACAATCTGATAACAATCGACAACATGATCACGTGTCCATTCTGCGGCTTCGAGAACGGGGATGATGCCGCGCGCTGCGGAGCGTGCGGCGAGAGGCTCATGACGCGCGCGCCCGCACCCAGCGCACCTGCGCAGGCTGCTCCTGCCGGAGAGGAAGAGGAAGCGAAGGTCGACAGAGCGTCCGGCGACCTCATCGGGCGCTCGGCGCAGATCGAGCAGATCGTGGAGGAGGCGCGCAAGGTGGCGCAGAAGGGCCGGGCCTCGGTGGTCTTCCTCAGGGGCGACGAGGGGATGGGAAAGACGGCCCTCGCCACGCACTCCCTCAGGCAGGTCAAGGACAAGCTCGGATCCTACACGACCGTGCACTCCACCTGCAGGTCGGGGACGCTGGATCCCTTCTCCCCGGTGGAGTCCTTCGTGGCCGACCTCCTGCACATCCCCGCCTACGCGAGGGAGCGGGAGGTGGAGATCCTCGAGGACAGGGTGAGCTCCCAGCTCGAGGCCATGAGGCTGTTCACCGAGCCGGAGGAGCTCGAGGAGCACTCCAGGGTTCTCGCCGAGCTCCTGTCCAGGGGCGCATCCGCGTCGAGCATGGAACCGGGCGACGCCAGGGGAACCGCTCCGATGGACAGGATCCTGAGGACGTGCGAGCTCATGATCGCGTCCATGACCGGCACGCGGCAGCTGGCCATCCTCTTCGATGACATCCACAACGCCACGCCCGAAGGCATGTTCATGCTCACGAACCTCTACGAGGCGCTCATGAGCAGGCCGATGATGTGGCTCTTCACCGTGGGCGATGAGGACGCGAAGGTGCTCGAGGGAATCCAGGGAGCGCACGTGTCGGTGGACCCGCTCAGCGAGTGGGAGGTGGGCCTGGTCCTGCAGGACATCTTCCCTGACCTGAGGCCGTTTCCCGATGATCTGTGGCAGATCCTGGCGCGCACGTCCGGTGGGAGCCCGGGCACGCTCCACCACCTGGTCGGCCTGCTCATCGACGAGCAGGTGCTCGCGATCGGAAGCGACGGCGTGTGGACCTTCAACGCGGAGAAGCTGCAGGCCGAGAACCTGCCTCTCGACCGGGAGGCCGTGCTCCACGTGCGTTTCGAGCAGCTCGATTCATCCCACCGCCAGGCCCTCGTGCTCGCCTCCATCGTGGGCAATGTCTTCTGGGATGACGCGATCATGACGCTGATGCGGTGCGAGAAGGACCTGCCGTCGGCCTACTCGCCCGCCCAGATCTGGCCCGACGATCGCGACTACCTGCCCCTGAACGACATGTTCGAGGACCTGGCGAGGAAGGGATTCATCAGCAGGGTCATGGAATCCTCCTTCCCGGGAATCGCCGAGTACGTGTTCATGAACGACGCGTTCCGCAAGAACCTCCGCGACTCGCTTCCAGAGGGCAAGGCCTCGGAGGGACACCGCTCCGTGGCCCGGTGGATGGAGATGGCCGCCGGCGACAGGAGGACGGAGTTCTCGGAGCTGATCGCCTACCACTGGGAGCACGGAAGCAAGCGCGGCGAGGCCGGTGCCTTTTACATGGAGGCCGCGGTGCTGGCCAAGAACCGCTACCTGTTCGACCGCGCGATCGAGCTCTACGGCAACGCGCTCGAGCACGTGGACGAGAACGACGCCGGCACGAACATGCAGGTCCTGCACGACCTGGGCACGGTCCACCAGATGCGCGGCGACACCGAGGAGGCACAGCAGCGCTTCGGACAGATGCTCGCCACCGCCTGGCGCTACGTCAACAGGAGCAAGGCCGCGGCCGCCCTGTCCAAGATCGGCCGCATGTTCCGCACTCAGGGAGACTACAGCGCGGCGCGCGCCTACCTCGAGCGCGCTCTCAAGCTCTTCGACCAGGCCAGTGACAAGCGCGGGGTCGCGAGCACCCAGGACGACCTGGGCAACATCCACTACCTGCAGGGAAACTACGAGAAGGCCGCCACGCTCTATCTCGAGGCCATCAACCTGCGTGAGGAGATGGGCGACACCCGGGGGCTGGCGCTGAGCTACGAGCACCTCGGCCAGGTCGACCGTGCGCTCGGGAACCTCAACGAGGCCGAGAGGCGTTTTCGCGAGGTGCTCGAGATGCGCAAGGGCATCGACGACGAGGAAGGGATGTGCTCGGCTCTCAACGCCCTGGGAGTGGTGGCGTACGACCGCGGAGGATCGGAGGCCGCCGTGGCGATCTGGCGCGAGGCACTCGAGATCGCCGTGCGCACGGGCAACCTGCGCATGCAGGAGTTCCTCTACAACAACCTCGGCGAGGCTCTCGTCGGCGAGAAGAGGCTCCAGCAGGCCGAGGGGTATTTCAAGCACGCCCTCGAGCTCTCGATGAGCCTCGCGGACAGACGGGCCGAGACGGAGGTGTGCAGGAACCTGGGCCTTCTCTACATGGAGATGGCCAACCGGCCGCTCGGGCGCGAGTACCTCAACAGGAGCCTCTCGATCGCCAGGGACATCGGATCGAAGGAGGCCACCGGGATCTGCCTCAGATCGCTGGGCCAGCTTGAGGGCCACCACGTGTTCGACGAGGGGGCCGGCCCCGAGGGATCGGCCGAGTCCTACTTCATGGAAGCGCAGGAGATCTTCGCCGAAATGGGCAACGAGACGGAGCTCCTCAAGACTTACGAGGCCTACGCGAGGTACCTGTTCGACCACGGCCGCCCGGGCGAGGGCGCGGCCCTGCTCGAGCAGGCACTCGAGCTCGCCGAGCGCATGGGCGAGGAGACCCTCGTGAGGCTCAAGAAGGAAGCCGACAAGATGCGCCGCTACGCTTGAGGAGGCGGGGGCAGGAAACAGGCAGGACAGCTGCGGCGATACGGATGGGGGAGCACGATGTACGCACGAAGGTACAGGCTGGAGGAGCTCATCGGCCGTGGAGGCATGGCCGAGGTCTTCCGGGCCAGGATGTACGGCAAGGACGGCTTCGAGAAGCTGGTCTGCATCAAGCGCATCCTCCCGGAACAGTCGTCCAATCCCGGATTCGAGGCCATGTTCCGCGACGAGGCACGACTCGCCGCCCTGCTGAGACACGCCAACATCGTGCAGGTCTTCGACTTCGACAGGGACGAGGAGGGAAGGCTCTTCATCTCGATGGAGTTCGTCGAGGGGGTCAATCTGAAGCGCTTCCTCGTGGCCCTGCGGGAGAAGGGGATCGAGCCCGAGTACGAGGTCACCGCGGCGATCGCACGCGGCGTGCTCGAGGGGCTTCACCACGCGGGCACGGCCCTGCACGAGGGCCGGCCGCTGCGCGTCATCCACCGCGACATCAGCCCCCATAACATCCTCCTGAGCACCTCCGGCGAGATCAAGATCGCCGACTTCGGCATCGCCAAGGCGTTCATCAGCTCCGTGCACACGAGAGAGGGCGTGGTGAAGGGCAAGGCCACGTACATGTCGCCGGAGCAGGCGGCCGGCGCCCGGCTGGACGTGCGCACGGATCTCTACTCGCTGGGAGTCATCCTGTGGGAGACGATGGCGGGCAGGCGCCTGTTCGGCGGGCGGAAGGGACAGCCCTGGATCGCCCTGCTTCCGGAGAACCGCATCGCCCCGAAGATCGCCTCGGAGAAGCCCGGCGCGCCGAGGGGTCTCGCCGGGCTCGTGGACGCCCTGCTCGAGGTGGACAGGAGCCTGCGCCCACCCGACGCCTCGGCCGCCCTCGAGATGCTGGCCGGGAGCGGCGTCGTCCCCGCATTCTCGCACAAGCTGGAGCGGCTCGTCAGACAGACCCTTCCCCCGACGATCCATGACCCGGCACTCGGCCCCACGGAGCCGCAGGACGACGAGGCTCCCACCGTCAAGGACGACTCGCCGCCAGAACCCCTCGACTCGAACGACATCCTGACGCGACCGGCGATCCCCCGCGACGAGACACCGCCGGCCGTCTCGCGGGATGCGCACCCGCTGCCGGAGAGGAGACCGGGGAGACGGCCCCTCCTGATCGCATCCGCCACGCTCGTCGGTGCGCTCCTCGCACTGATGCTCGTGCTCCTCGTCCTGCGCTCCCTGCAGGGAGGCCGGCAGGTGGACGAGCGCCCGGCGGGCGAGCCACGCGCGGCGGCGGATCGGCCGCCCGAGCGCCCCGCCATCGCCGGAGCACACGGAGCCGACGAGGCCCCTGCCGAGCAGCCGGAGGTTCGAGAGGGTGGGGAGGATGCCGCGAGCATGAAGCCGGCGGCGGGCAAGGGGAGGCTCGACATCAACGCCAGGCCCTGGGCCAGGGTGTTCCTGGACGGCAAGGACGTCGGGTACACGCCGCTGATCCTCAAGCGCGTCCCCGCGGGACGGCACGTCCTGCGGCTCGTGAATCCGGATCTGGGAAAGGAACGCAAGATCGGAGTGAAGGTCAAGCCGGGAACGGTGCGCAAGATCGCGGTGGACTTCACCGATCCGTCATCCCTATAATGACGCGCATGACGAAGGGGCAGATCCGGATCCTGGTCGTCGACGATCAGGAGAGCATGTGCGAGACGCTGGAGATCCTCTTCAAGCGTGCAGGCCACCACGTCCACACGTGCACCGAGGGGAAGCAGGCCGTGGAGATGATCAAGGAAGAGCCTCCGTTCGACCTCGTCATCACGGACCTCGTCATGCCCGACGTCGACGGCATGGAGGTGCTCAAGGCGTCCCGCAAGCACAACCCGGAGGGCCAGGTCATCATGATCACGGCCCACTCCACGACCGAGGCGGCCGTGAGCGCCATGAAGCTGGGGGCGTACGACTACATCCAGAAGCCGTTCTCCCTCGGTGAGATGCGCATCGCGGTGGAGAAAGCCCTGGAGAAGGGTCGACTCGTCCGGGAGAACATCGCCCTGAGGCGGAGGGTGGCGGGCAAGACGTCATTCGACGACGTCCTGGGCGAGAGCGAGGCCATCACCCGGGTCATGGAGACGATCGGGAAGGTGGCGAAGCTTCCGACGAACGTCCTCATCGTGGGCGAGAGCGGCACGGGCAAGGAGCTCCTGGCGCGCGCACTGCACTCCGCGAGCCCGCGGGCCGACAGGCCATTCGTCGTCGTGGACTGCGGCGCCATTCCGGAGAACCTGATCGAGAGCGAGCTGTTCGGACACGTCAAGGGCGCGTTCACCGGAGCCGTCGCGACCAGGACCGGGCTCATCAAGGCGGCGAGCGAGGGTACGCTGTTCCTCGACGAGGTGGGTGAGCTGCCACTGCCCATGCAGACCAAGCTCCTCAGGGCAATCCAGGAGCGGACGATCAAGCCGGTCGGCAGCGTCGAGATGCTGCCCGTGGACGTGCGCATCGTGGCGGCCTCGAACAGGCCCCTGGAGGACGCCATCGACAGGGGGGAGTTCCGGTCGGACCTCTACTACCGACTGAACGTGATCCGCATCGAGGTGCCCCCGCTCAGGGAGCGAACCGGCGACATCCCGATCCTCTGCAACCACTTCATCGGCCGGTACAACACATCCTTTGGCAGGATGATCCAGGGACTCGAGAACGACGCCCTGGAGTTCCTGACGACCTACCCCTTCCCGGGAAACGTCCGGCAGCTGTCGAACATCATCGAACGGTGCGTCGCG
>JAFDER010000257.1 GCA_019310245.1 Deltaproteobacteria bacterium | reverse complement strand
TCCTCTGTCCTCTCCTCATCCTCCTGACGCCGTGACAGGACGCGTTCCTCTACGCCCGGATCTTCCGACGGGCTTTCTTGAGCAGCTGATCCCGGAGAATCCTGCTCCTTTTTCGCCCCGGCTTTCTTCGACTTCTCAGCGAATATTTCAGCCAGGGTCTTGGGCTTCTTCTTCTTCTTTTCCATGTTCACCCTGCGGTCGCTTCTCGAGCCACAACTCACCCGATCGATCACGCCCCCATAAATATTGTAAGGGTTAATGCCAGCGAAAGTTACAGCGTTTGTTGTTTCTCGTACCGAAAACCGCAAATAGAAGACCTCAACGTCCATGATCTGGTCGCCGGGTGCACGCGAGAATGACCACGACCGTCCTCGGGAGTGCACCCTGGGCCTTCGGCATCTTGGTGTGAAAGGGCTCGAGCGAATATCGTGTGGGGATGGTTGTTCTCGTCACGAACCCGAGCACTGCACTGCCTCGAACCGGAGCGTGGGGGTCATGTTGGAGGAGTGCTTCCAGGGGTCCGAGCCCACCTCGGCCAGGCTCTTCCAGAACGTCAGGTGGTTGCCCGCCACATTCATCTCGCTGATGGGCTGGACCCGCTTGCCCTTCTCCAGGAGAAAGCCCGTGATGCCCAGCGAGAAGTCGCCGGTGGTGGAGTTGGAGTTTCCGCCCAGGAAGCTGGTGACCAGGATGCCCTTCTTCACGCCGGCGAGCATGGCCTCGAGGTCCCGCTTCCCCGGGGTCCAGACCAGGTTCGTGACCGAGCCGGTGGTGGGCTCCATGCCAAGCTTGGACGCGTAGTAGGTGTCCAGGTAGAAGGTCCTGAGCACCCCCTTCTCGATCACGGGTCTTGGTTTCGTGGCCATGCCCTCGGAGTCCCAGGGGGTGGAGGACAGGCCGCGCACGTGGTGCGGATCGTCCTGGATGTCGAGAAGCTCCGAGAACACCTTCTTGCCCAGGTGCTCGGCCAGGAACGATCGCTGCTGCTGCACGGCGCTGCCCGATAGCGGGCGCATCAGGTGCCTGGCGAACGTGGGCACGACGCGGTTCTCGATGAGAACCTCGTATTCTCCCGTGTCTGCCTGCTTCGAGCCGATCTGGTCGAGCGCGCGCATCCGCGCCTCTCCACCGATGGTGCCGGCGTCCGGCATGTCCGCTGCGAAGCGGGTGGACCCGTAGGAGTAGCCCGAGGGCTTGCGGTCGTCCGTGTCCTTGACCGACACGTAGGCCGACTTGTCGAGGTAGGTGCCGTCTTCGGTGACCTCGAGGCCGTTCGTGCACACGCACACGGAGGTGTAGGAGTAGTCGCTCACCGACGAGGTGACCGAGACGATCCGGTCGCTGCCCTCGCCCTGGCGTGCCGCGTCTTCGATGTCGCGTGCGGCCACGAGACGGTCCTCGGGCTGGATCCCGGCCACGGACGAATCGAGCATGCCCAGATCCGCCTTCGTCATGCCCTCGTAGCGCGCCGGGGCCGGCAGCCTGCGGTGCTCGTCCTCGGCCAGCAGGCGCGTGGATTTGACCTGGGCACGCACGTACTCATCGACGGCCTCTGTGCGCAGATCGCTCGTCGAGCCGGCCGAGTACCGCCCATCCACGTACAGCGCCACCGAGAGGCGACGCTTGGTGGACTCGCGGATGCGGTCGAGCTTGCCGTCGCGCCACTCGACTCGCACCTCCCGCGAGCGGCTCACTTTCGCCCGGGCGTCCTTGGCCCCGACCGTCCTGGCGATCTGCGCGGCCGAGCGTGCGATGTCCATCAGCCCCGCGCCCTTCACTTCACACCTCCCACGCTGATGCCGCCGCATTTCGTGGTCGGCAGCCCGAAGCCCACGGGCACGCGCTGACCGTCCTTTCCGCAGTAGCCTGCACCCGAGTACATGGCCATGTCGTTGCCCACCATCTGCACCTTCTCGAGCACCTCGGGCCCGAAGCCGATGAGGTTGGCGTCCTTGACGGGCGTGGTGAGCTTGCCGTCCTCGATGAGCCTGCCGTTCTTGAGGTAGAAGCTGAAGTCGCCAGAGCCGATCTTGACCTGGCCGTTGGTGAAGGTCTCGGCGTAGATGCCTTTCTTGACCGAGGAGATGATCTCGCCGGGGTCGTGGGGCCCGTCGAGCATGTAGGTGTTGCGCATGCGCGGCACCGGCGGGTAGCGGTAGCTCTCGCGCCGGCCGCTGGCCGTGGGGGCCACGCCGTAGTGGCCGGCGGAGATCCGGTCGTGCATGTACGAGCGCAGGATGCCCGCCTCGACGAGCACGGTGCGCCTGGTCTCACGCCCCTCGTCGTCGATGTTGAGCGACCCGCGCTCGGCCGGGTTGGTTCCGTCATCCACGATGGTCACGCTCTTGGGCGCGATGCGCTCACCGATCCTGTCGGCGTACACGGAGATGCCCTTGCGGTTGAAGTCGGCCTCCATGCCGTGTCCGATGGCCTCGTGAAGCAGGATGCCCGAGAGGCCCGGGGCGAGCACCACGGGGCACTCGCCCGGAGGAGGAGGCGATGCCTCGAAGAGCACCATGGTCCTGGTCGCCGCCTGGTCGGCCAGCTCGTCCATCATGGCCTCATCGTAGAACTCGAAACCGGCCCGGCGGCTCAGACTGTACCAGTTCTCCTCCCGCCGAACTCCGTCCTCGGCCACGCAGGCGCAGCTGACCATGGCCATGGGCTGATCGTCCTCCACCATCTCGCCCTCGCTGCTGAACACCAGCACCCGGGTCGTGGAGTCGTTCATGTTGGCGCGCACCTTGACGATGCGCTCGTCGTGACCAAAGGCCCGCTCGTTGAGGCGCTCGAGAAGCGGGATCTTCCTGTCCAGGCCCACCTCGGAAAACGGCACATCGGCAGTGTAGTAGACCTCTGGCGAGATCCTGTGCACGGACTCCATCGGTGGAGCGGCAGGCCCGCTCGCCACGGCTGCGGCGGTCCCGGCCGCGGCCAGGAGCGACTCGGCGGTCAGCTCCTCGGTGAACGCGAACCCGGTCTGATCGCCGCTCAGAACGCGCACCCCGCACCCCAGGCCCACGCTCGTGTACGCGCGGTTGACCTGCCCATCCTCGAGCACGACCCAGTTCTCGATTCGGTGCTGGAAGAACAGGTCCGCGTAGTTGCCGCCTCCAGACATGGCACGGTCGATCACCTTCTTCATCAGGGCCTCGTCGATCCCGAACTGCCCGAAGTACCCGGCCCCGACGCTCGCGGGCTCCACGGGCCCGGTCACCGTCCCCTTCTTGACGCAGCCAGAAAGGAAACCCGGCACGATGACCAGGCTCGCCCCGGCCGCGGAGCGGGCCAGGAACTCGCGCCTCGTGCACGAACCGTCATGCTTTCTCATCACGACCTCCGTGGGCCGGATTCTATCGCTTGCAATCCAGGCAGGCCAGGGGGGTACAGGGAGGCGCGACTAGTAGAAGGTGACAGTCATGGTCTGCGACGGCGCGCTGCAGGTGTCGGTGTTGACCCCGCCCCAGTCCTGGTGATCGATGCAGGGCCTGAGGATGTGGCCCGGATCCGAGCAGGTGCAGATGCCGCCGCTGCCGACGAGCTCGAGCGAGCCGGCACAGGTGCCCGTGTGCCAGCTATTGCCGTCGCAGGTCCACGTTCCGGTCGAGCCGGCCCTGAGGGCCGTGGCGATGGCCAGAACGGTCGTGGGGTCGGTGCAGGAGACGCCCGTGGTGTCGAACGTTCCGGAGATCGTGATGGTGGTGCATCCCGTGGCATCGAGCGAGGTCCGCCACGTGGTCCAGGACGTGCAGGTGCCAGATGGCGGGACGGATCCGCCCGTGAAGGACTGAGACCACGTGGGAGCAGGACACACGACGGTCTCGCACGAGCCGGCCACGCACGCCTCGCCGCGTACGCAGGCAACGCCGCCCGAGCCCGCGCAGCCTCCGCAGTTGTTCGGGTCCGAGGCCGTGTCAGAGCATATCGTGCCGTCCATGACCGTGTCGCCGTCCGAGTCGTGAGGGCAGCTGACGAGCGGCGAGGCGCACGTGGCGGCGCACGCGCCGGCGGTGCAGACCTCTCCGTCGCCGCACTCGGCCTCGCACGCGCCGCAGTTCATCCGGTCGGAGTCCAGGTCGAGGCACGAGCCCGAGCAGTCCGTGAAGCCTCCGGGGCAGGCCGCGATGCACGAGCCGTCGTAGCACACCTCGCCCGACCCGCAGGTGCTGGCGCAGGAGCCGCAGTTCGCCGGGTCGCGCATGAGGTCCCGGCATGCGCCCGAGCACAGTGTGAGACCCGCGATGCAGGAGTTCTCGCAGGAGCCGGCGACGCAGATCTGGCCCGAGAGACAGGCGCTGCCGCACGAGCCGCAGTTCATGTGGTCGGTCATGAGGTCCGCGCACGATCCCGAGCAGTCCGTGTAGGGGGACGGGCACGTGAACGAGCACGAGCCCGTCATGCACACCTCGCCGGGAGCGCAGGCAGCCGCACATTCGCCGCAGTTCGCGGGATCGTTCGAGAGGTTCTTGCACACGCCCGAGCAGTTCGTGTACCCGTCCGGGCAGTCAGGGGAACACGTGCCGTCCACGCACACGTAGCCCGCAGCGCAGGTCATCCCGCACGTGCCGCAGTTGTACTGGTCGGTCATGACGTCCCGACACGTGCCCGAGCAGTCGATGTATCCCTCCTGGCACGACAGGACGCAGACGCCGTTCGTGCAGACGTGACCCAAGCTGCAGGCATTCATGCAGGCCCCGCAGGCGGACGAGTCGTTCAAGAGGTCCGTGCAGATCCCGCCGCAGTCGAACATGCCCGTGGGGCACTGCTCGGCGCTGCTGCACGCCGCCAGGGCCATGACGAAACAGGATGCATAAACCCATCCCCTCATGGTCCCCGCCTCCTTCAATTTGCCAGGCACATTTCCCATATGACTTCCCCTCTCCTTCATTTCTCCCGATCCGATCCAAGTCTATTCTCTTCTCGCCATGAATCAACATCTCCGTCCGTCCTCCGGTCTGTTTTCCATGTGTCAAACGAGATAGAGCATTTCCAGGATCGCGTGGGACAAGAATGGGACAAAAACAGATTGGCGGGGTTCAGTCCTGGATGATGTGGAACTCGACGCGGCGGTTCTTCGCCTGGCCCTTCTTGGTCTTGTTGTCCGCGATGGGCTTCTTGGGACCGTAGCCCACGGTCTCGATGCGGTTCTCGTCGATGCCGTTCTCGACGAAGTACTTCTTGACGGACTCGGCCCTTCTCGTGGACAGGTCCATGTTGTGGGCTGTGCCGCCCTGGTTGTCGGTGTGGCCCTCGATGCGGACCTCCATGTCGGGATTGGCCTTGAGGATCTTGATCACGGCATCCATGGCCTGAAACGACTTCTTCTTGACGATCTCGTCAGA